>JAPUKZ010000034.1 GCA_027295405.1 Gammaproteobacteria bacterium | reverse complement strand
TGTTTGGCGATCTTGCCGGATATGCTGTTGTCCTTGATGCGTGCTATCAAGCCACCGAGGTCAGCGGCGGAGACCGGGCTTTCGCCGATCTCCAGTTCACTCTTGTTCAGCTGCCCCAGCAGTTCGACCTGCACCCAATTGGCGGCCAGTTTGGGGTCTCCACATTGTTTGACGACTGCTTCGAAGTAGTCGGCCACAGCGCGGGAATCAGCGAGCACGCCGGCATCGTAGGCACTGAGCCCGTGTTCCTGCATGAAACGCTCCCGTTTCTGCCGGGGCAGTTCCGGTATATCGCTGCGCAGGGCAGCGATATAGGGGTCATCGATTTCTACGGGTAACAGATCCGGCTCGGGGAAATAGCGGTAGTCGTTGGCCACTTCCTTGCTGCGCATGGAGCGGGTTTCATTGCGGTCAGCGTCATAGAGACGGGTTTCCTGAACGATCTGGCCGCCGTCCTCGAGGATATCCATCTGTCGCTCTGTTTCCACCTTGATGGCTTTCTCGACGAAGCGAAAGGAGTTGACGTTCTTGATTTCTGTGCGGGTCCCCAGTTCTTCGCGGCCCATCGGGCGCAGTGAAATGTTGACGTCACAGCGCATGGAACCCTGGGCCATATTGCCATCGGAGACGCCCAGGTAGGTGACGATGGAGTGTATGGTCTTCAGATAGGCCACCGCTTCCTCGGCGGAACGGAGGTCGGGTTCGGAGACGATCTCCAGCAGGGGCGTGCCGGCGCGGTTGAAATCAATGCCCGACATGCCGTGAAAATCTTCGTGCAGGGACTTCCCCGCGTCTTCCTCCAGGTGCGCCCGGGTCACTCCGATGCGCTTTTCAGTGCCGTCGGTGAGCTGAATCTGGACGCCGCCCGTGCCGACAATGGGGTGGTCGAACTGGGATATCTGGTAACCCTTGGGCGAGTCCGGATAAAAGTAGCTCTTGCGGTCGAATACCGAGCGCTTGCCGATGTTGGCATCAATCGCCAGGCCGAACATGACCGCACAGCGTACTGCGTCCTCGTTGAGTACCGGCAACATGCCAGGCATGGCGAGGTCGACGGCACAGGCCTGGCTGTTGGGCGGTGCACCGAAGCGGGTGGCTGCGCCGGAGAAAATTTTTGACTCGGTGGCCAACTGCACATGGACTTCCAGGCCGATAACAATTTCCCACTGCATAACCCGAATCCTCTTATGCAGCGGCTGGCAGCGTGGGGGTGCGCTGGTGCCAGTCGGTCCACTGTTGGTACTGATGGGCAATATTAAGCAGCTTCGATTCAGCAAAGTAGTTGCCGATCAACTGCAAGCCAACCGGCATGCCACTGCAGAAACCGGCGGGTACGGACATGGCGGGCAGGCCGGCAAGATTGATTCCCAGGGTGTAGATATCCTCCAGGTACATGGCCACCGGATCATTGGACTTGGCACCCAGTTTCCAGGCGGGGTGCGGGGTGGTCGGACCCATGATGACATCGACATCGGTAAACGCCTGCACAAAGTCCTGCTGAATCAAGCGCCGAATCTGTTGCGCCTTGCGGTAGTAGGCATCGTAATAGCCGGCGGAGAGCGCGTAGGTCCCGACCAGGATGCGGCGTTTTACCTCGGCACCGAAGCCCTCCTCGCGAGTTCGGGTGTACAAATCGTGCAGGTCTGCGGGATCTTCACAGCGGTAGCCGTAGCGGACGCCGTCGTAACGAGACAAGTTGGTGGAGGCCTCTGCCGGGGCGATGACATAATAGGCTGGCACGGAGAGTGCCGTGTGTGGTAGCGAGATATCCACCAGGATAGCGCCCCGTTGTGCGAACTCCTTCAGGCTGGTCTGGATGACGGCGGCGATGCCACTGTCCAGCCCGGCACTGAAGTACTCAGCGGGAATGCCGATTTTCAAACCGCTGATAGCCTGCTCCAGGCCAGCGCTGAAGTCCTCTGCATCCCGTTGCGCCGAGGTCGAGTCAGCCGGGTCGTAGCCGGCCATGGCGGACAGCAGCAGGGCGCAATCCTGGGCCGTACGCGCCAGCGGGCCAGCCTGGTCCAGGCTGGAGGCAAACGCCACCATACCCAGCCGCGAAACCCTGCCGTAGGTGGGTTTTATGCCACTGATGCCGCACAGGGCGGCGGGCTGGCGAATGGAGCCACCGGTATCAGTGCCGGTAGCCGCTGGCGCGAAACCTGCGGCGACGACCACCGCGGAACCCCCCGAGGAGCCGCCGGGAACCGACTCAGTATCCCAGGGATTGCGGGTAGCGCCGTAGTAGCTGGATTCGGTAGACGACCCCATGGCGAATTCGTCCATGTTGGTCTTGCCCAGCATAACGACGCCAGCCTGCCGGAGCCTGGAGACCACGGTCGCATCATAGGGTGGCACGAAGTTGTCCAGCATGCGTGAACCGCAACTGGTGCGCGTGCCGCTGGTGCAGAAAATATCCTTGTGTACCAGCGGGATTCCCGCGAGCGCCCCGGCCTGCCCAGCGGCGCGCTGCTGATCTGCCGCGCGCGCTTGCTCCAGCGCCTGTTCCGAGGTCAGCGTGATGAACGCGTTCAGCTGGCCCTCGTGTTCGCTGATACGGCTGAGGTAGTCGCAGGTAATCTCCTCACTGGAGAACTCACCAGCCCTCAGTCCCGCCAGTAAACTGGCTACGCTTGCGTGTTGCATCTCAGTCAATCACCCTGGGTACCAGATACAGTCCGTCCTCTACCAGGGGCGCTAGTTGCTGAAACTGTTCGCGTTGATCCGATTCTGTCACCTTATCGGCGCGCAGACGCTGGCTGGCGTCCAGGGGGTTGGCCATGGGTTCTACCGCGGCGGTGTTCACCGCTTGCATCTGGTCTACCATCTCAAGGATGCTCGAGATGCGCTCGGTCACTGTGCTTATCTCCGAATCCGCGATACGGATTCTCGCCAGCTCCGCAATTTTCTCTATTTCAGCTTGTGCTACAGACATATTCCGGCTCTTTTTCAGGTTCTCTGAGGCCACGCCTGCAGAGGGGACGCAAACTTAACACATTTGCGTCTTGCCCAAAATCCCTGCGGTTGGTAGAGTTGCCCGCACAATCAGGTATTATATCTATAACATATTGAAGGGCGGGACATTTTTGTCACCCAACGCAGTCTGACGCCAGGTTACGATCCCGTTCAAAAGGTAAAAAATCTACATGTTTAAATATTTACGCGGGTTGTTTTCCAGCGATCTCTCCATTGATCTCGGAACCGCTAATACTTTGATCTATGTGCGCGAGAAGGGAATTGTGTTGGACGAGCCCTCGGTGGTGGCGATTCGGGACCACAACGGCCAGAAAACAATTGAAGCGGTGGGCGCTGACGCCAAGCGTATGTTGGGCAGAACCCCGGGCAACATCACCGCCATCCGCCCTCTAAAAGACGGTGTCATAGCGGACTTCCTGGTCACGGAGAAAATGCTGCAGCATTTTATTGCGAAAGTGCATGAAAACAGCTTTATCCGCCCCAGCCCGCGAGTGTTGGTGGCGGTACCCTGCATGTCTACCCAGGTTGAGCGGCGCGCGATTCGCGAATCTGCGCTCAGTGCTGGCGCTCGAGAAGTTCGCCTGATCGAGGAACCCATGGCAGCAGCCATCGGTGCTGGTCTGGCGGTGCATGAAGCCACCGGCTCGATGGTAGTGGATGTGGGTGGCGGTACCACAGAAATTGCGATCATCTCACTCAATGGTGTTGTCTACCGGGATTCCAACCGGGTGGGCGGTGACCGTTTTGATGAGGCGATTGTCTCGCATGTGCGGCGTCGCTATGGCAGCCTGATCGGTGATGCCACCGCTGAGCGCATCAAGCAGGAGGTGGGCTGCGCCTTTGCCGGTAGTGAATTGCGGGAAATAGACGTACGTGGTCGCAATCTGGCGGAAGGGGTGCCGCGAAGCTTTACCTTGAACTCCGATGAGATACTTGAGGCCTTGCAGGAGACGCTGGCGCAGATTGTGCAATCAGTGAAATCAGCTCTGGAGCAATCGCCGCCGGAATTGGCGGCAGACATCGCCGAGAGTGGTATTGTCCTCACCGGCGGGGGTGCGCTGCTGCGTGATCTGGACCGATTGATCTCCGACGAAACCGGCCTGCCGGTAATCGTGGCTGACGATCCGCTGACCTGCGTCGCCCGCGGCGGAGGGCGGGCCATGGAACTCATGGACAAACGCACCATCGATCTGCTCTCTACCGAGTAGATAGCGGCTCCCATCGCGTGCCAGGTTAATAGCGAGGAGCAACCATCAAACCCCTATTCCTCAAGGAATCTTCCAGCGGCGCTCGCCTGGTGCTGGTGGTGGTTCTCGCCCTGCTGCTGATCTCGGCTGATTTGCGACTGAATGAGATGGCTGTTACCCGCGCCACGCTTTCCAATCTGGCATTGCCTTTTTACTGGGTGGTAGATATGCCCAGTCGGGTCATGGGTTGGGGGCGGGAAACCCTGCTGTCCCGCTCAACCCTGTTGGAGGAGAACGCGCGTTTGCGCGCGGAGTCTTTGCTGCTGCACGGGCAGGTACAACAGATGGCGGCGCAACGGGCCGAGAATATCCGCCTGCATGCCCTGCTGAATTCCACCGTCCTGTTGCAGGACGATGTGCTGGTGGCAGAATTGATTGGCATTGTACCGGACCCCGCCAGACATCAGGTGGTGCTCAACAAAGGCTCGCGCGATGGTGTTTATGTGGGTCAGCCGCTACTGGATGCGGCCGGCTTGATGGGCCAGGTGGTAGAGGCAGGGACACACGTTTCGCGCGTATTGTTGATCACTGATACCACCCATGCCATTCCGGTACAGGTTAATCGCAATGGGCTGAGGGCCATTGCCGAGGGTATTGGCAGACTGGATTCGCTGGAACTGCGGCACGTGGCGTCGACCGCCGATATCCGGGTCGGTGATTTGCTGGTGACTTCGGGGCTGGGGCAACGCTTCCCCGCGGGCTATCCGGTAGCAGTAGTAGAGGAAGTGATACGCGACCCCGGCCAGGCCTTCGCCCTGGTCAGGGCTACTCCCAGTGCGGCACTGAATCGCAGTCGCCATGTCCTGCTGGTCTACACCAAAGCTGTGGGCCAAACGGAGTAGCCCCGGGTGAGTGAGGGGGGTGCCAACGGACTGTGGCTAATAGCAGCGACCTTTCTAGTTGCTTTCCTGCTCGCCGTGTACCCGCTGCCGGCGTGGCTCAGCTGGGCGCGCCCGGAATGGGTGGCCCTGGTACTAATTTACTGGGTGGTGGCCCTGCCTCAGCGCGTAGGCGTGCTGGCAGCGTTTGCGGTCGGCGTTGTGGTCGATATCCTGGAGGGAGCGGTATTGGGTCAGAATGCGCTGGCGCTGTCTGTGGTGGCGTTTCTGGCGCTGGCACTCTATCAACGGCTGCGGGTATTTAATCTCTGGCAACAGGCGGCGGTGGTCTTTATGCTGCTGGGTATCAATCAGTTACTGGTACAGTGGGTACAGAATGCCACCAGCCAGGGAGCACAAACCTTGATTTTTCTAATGCCCGCCCTGATGGGTGCGCTGCTGTGGCCGGGAACTCTCATTTTGTTACGTCAGCTGCGCCGGCGTTACCGAGTTAGCTGAGGCGGCAGTGGCAGGGGGCGATCTGGTGCTGGCATCCGCTTCGCCGCGGCGTGCAAAACTACTGCGGCAACTGGGAGTTGCCTTTGTGCAGCATCCCACCGATATCGATGAAACCGCTGTACCCGGCGAATCGCCTCAGGACTATGTTGTGCGCCTTGCCCGGGAGAAAGCGCTGGCCTGTGAGCAGGCCTTGCCGGATCGGGTGCGGCCGGTATTGGCTGCTGATACATGCGTGGTGCTGGATGAGCAGGTTTTGGGCAAACCTGTTGATGCGATGGACGCGTTGGCGATGCTGGCCCGGCTCAGTGGTCGCGAGCACCTTGTGTTGACTGCGGTCTGCCTGCGATTCAGGGAGCTGGAAAGCGAGTGTGTGAGTGAGACCCGGGTGCAGTTTATCAATCTGCAGCGCGCGCAGGTGGAGGCCTATATTGCCACTGGCGAACCCTTTGACAAGGCGGGTGCCTACGCCATTCAGGGCCTGGCGGCGGCCTTTGTCGACCGCTTGCAGGGTAGCTACAGCGGCGTGGTAGGGTTGCCACTGGCCCAGACCTGGAACTTGCTGCAGCAGTGTGGGGTCGCCACGGTTTTCGAGGCGAAGCCCCATGAGTGAGGAAATTCTGGTTAACGTGATCCAACTGGAACCCCGGGTTGCCGTGATTGAACAGGGGTTGCTTCAGGATGTACGTATCGAACGTGATGCCCACCGCGGCATTGCCGGCAATATTTACCAGGGCAAGGTGGTACGTGTGCTGCCCGGCGTGCGACGGTCGTGGCCGGTTGAAATCTGCCGAAACCGTGGGTTATGAGATATTCCGCGAAATCCTGCGCGCGGCACGCGCCTATGAGGCGGATTCCTTGTTGCTACTGGTCTCGCAGGAGGTAGTTGACCGATTACTGGATGAAGAATCCGCCAGTGTCGCCGATTTGGAGGATTTTACCGGCAATACTGTACAGTTTCGGGTCGAGCCGAGGTACAGCCGGGAACAGTTCGACATAATACTGCTCTAACTGGTGGCGCCGCCGCGGTGTTTGCGGGTGTCTTGCAGGAAAAGCTTTGAAAAATCAGTTTTTACACAAATTCACTAATGGGCTCTGGGCGGCGATCGCTCTTTTCGTCGTGCTATTGGCCTTGTATGTCAGCCTTGGCCGATTTCTGACCTCCAATGTGGCTGGATACCAG
>JAPUKZ010000339.1 GCA_027295405.1 Gammaproteobacteria bacterium | reverse complement strand
ATGCATCCGCCCGGCCAATCCAGCCGCCGGCTCCCTGGCGTGAACTGTTTATAGCCAATCAGACTTAAGGACATGATTCTAAGCTCAGAACAATACTTCGCCAATGCCCAATATTTGACTAAGTTATAAGGAGGTGAACTGCCTTTTCAGGCTTCATCTTGTTGCAAGCCGCCGCAATGACAACGGGAGAGCTTTATGCTTTTGAAAGACAGAAACAGTGGCCAGATGCTGGCCGTGGAGCATGTTACCGATCTGTTCAACCTGAACCACGACTGTATCACCGGCCGCTTTCAGTACGGGGAGGAGGAGCAGGACCCAGAAACTTTTCGCAAAGCGGATCTGGTTTTTCTGTCTGGCGAAGAATTGCCACGCTGCTGGACCGACCCCCATTATCGGGACAGCGAAATGCTAAGATACACAAGGCGCAGAACGCTCAGCTCTGGTTAAGGATACTCTTCGCGCCAGGACTCGCGCCAGGACTCGCGCCAAGACTCGCGACAAGGAGGCCCGCATGTCACAACCAACACACTACCGTAAACGCATTGGCCTGGCGCTGGGCAGCGGCTCTGCGCGCGGTGCCGCGCATATCGGCGTGATCCAGACACTGAAGGAACTCGGCATCGAGATCGATATCATTGCCGGCACCTCCATCGGCGCCCTGATAGGTGCTTGCGAGATGCTAGGCAGACTCGACGATTTTCGCGACTGGCTGTGCCAACTCTCCACCCGTTCGATGCTGCGTTATATCGATTTCAAACTGCTGGCCAGTGGCGGCGTCGCCAACGGCAACCGACTGATGAAGAGCCTGCGCGAGCAGTTTGGCGATCACAATATAGAAGACCTGCCCCGAACCTTTGCGGTGGTGGCTACCGACGTGTACCGGGGCCGCGAAGTGTGGCTGCAGGAAGGGGATCTGTGGGACGCGGTGCGCGCCTCAATCGCAGTGCCGGGGCTGTTCACCCCGGTTTCCACCGAACATCACTGGCTGTCAGACGGCGCCCTGGTCAATCCGGTACCGGTCTCGGTGTGCAAGGCACTGGGGGCGGAAATCATCATTGCCGTCAATCCAAACGCCACCCTGCTCCAGCCGGGCTCGTCGCCGCCTCCGCCGGCGCCGGCAAAAAAGCAAGAGCAGAGCCCCGAAGAGAATGCTGAAGCCGGTTCCCCACACGATGATTCCGAGGCGGGGGATTTCCGCCTTATGGATCGCCTGTCATCCTCCCTGCGCGGGGTTGCCGGCCCCATGCGCAATCTCTGGGGCAGCGGCACGGAACAGCATTCCCCGGGCACCCTCAACGTAGTATTGAGCGCCATCAACGTGATGCAGGATCGAATTACACGCGCTCGGATGGCGGGCGAACCTGCCGATGTGGTACTGAGGCCGCAGTTGAGTGGCATCAGTTTTATGGACTTCACCCAGGCACCGCTGGCCATCGCCGAGGGCCGCGCCTGCGTACTGCGCAATCTGCCCGCGCTGCAGTACGCCCTGGACCAGGAGGGGATACCGCATAAAATTGCGGAGGTGAATAAAATACCTACCGGCGAGGGCCTGGCGCTGGAATAAAGGGACTCATTAGCTTATAAATCCAGTACCAGTGGACTGTTGTCGTCAGCTTATAAATCCAGTACCAGTGGACTGTTGTCGTCGTTTAATTTATTCAGCGGATGGCTGCAGCACAAGAGCGCCATGCCGGGTTCAGGGTCGACCATGGGTGGCTCAGCATAGCCCACCTCGCCGTCGACTACCCGGGTCGCACAGGTTTGGCAAATGCCGGACCGGCAGCTGTAATCCGGCTGCAGGCCTTCCGATTCAGCCAGATCCAGCAGGCTGCCCTTACCTGGGTCCCAGGTAGTTTCTATGCCGGAACGGTCAAAACGAACCGGCACCGGTGAAAGTTCAGCGTATTTATCTTCCGGTAATGCAACCGGCTTGCTGGTCTGAAATGCAGCACCCGGACCGAAAAATTCATAATGGATGCGCTCGTCAGGAACATTCAGGTTTTTCAGACCCGTGTACAGTGACTGCATGAATGGTGTGGGTCCGCACATATAAAAATCATAGTCATCAAACGGTAGTTCCCGCCTGAGCAGATCCACATCAATGTGGCCAGCCTGATCATAATCAATGCCCAGGGTGTCATCAGCTCCAGGCTGGCTGTAAACAAACCTGGTTTGCAGACAGGACAGGGTTTTCTCCAAATCGCGCACTTTGCTGGCAAATGCATGCTCGCTGCCATTGCGTACGCCATGCAAAAACCAGATCGCCCGAGGTTCACGGCAGCTGTCGCTGTCGCTTGCCAGCTGTTCCAGCATGCCAAGCATGGGGGTGATGCCCACACCGGCGCTGAGCATGACCACCGGCCGGTTGGTGCTTTCGTCCAGCGTAAATTTCCCACGCGGCGACATTGCCCGGAAATTGCTGCCAACTTTGACCTGGTCATGGAAAAAATTGGACGCTACGCCTGCAGGCAGACCCGGACCTGGCGCGGGTTCCCGTTTGATGGACAAGCGGTATTCTCGGCCATTGGGCGCATTGGAAATCGTGTAGGTGCGCTGCAGCTTGCCGCCACCGGCAACCGGCTCTATCTCAATGGGCAGGAATTGACCGGGTTTGTGGCATGGCACCCGTTCACCGCTTTGCGGCTGCAGGTAAAATGAGGTGATGTTGCTGCTCTCAGGTTCAACCCGAGTGACCGCATACTCCCGGTAAACATTGCCCTGCTTGCGGGCCGCGATTTTTTCTTCGACCTCCTGCCAGGAACCAGTTTCCGTGAGCATCGGGGATTGCTCGCCATTGCTCCAGCGTATCGGCGCCGCGCCTTCTACAATCAAGCCGGCATCAATGGTCAGCCGGACCAGGCTTTCCGCTCCCGTAAATGCCTGGCGTTCTTCCGCATCCCAGATGATTTCCGCGCCGCAGGTCAGATACAGCAAATCACCGCTGTCAAAATCCATAAACAACAAGCCGGCACGTGGATTGAGCGAAATATTGCCCAGCGTGTTGTAGTGCAGGTTGCCGTTAAAATCCGGAAAAGTCAGCCGGTTGTCATCATCAACTCGTACAAAGCCGGGCTTGCCGCCCCGGTGCGAAACGTCTGCGCCATGGGATACCTTGCCTTCATCTTCCGAATAGTAACTGGCAATATAAAAATGATCCGCTTTTTCGATGATGGCCCGCGCCTGGCTGTTCAATGACCCCAGCCGCTGTACAGGCTTGTTTTCACCCAGCAGGTCGATACCGGGCAGCAGTTCGTAATCACGCGTCTGAATATACCTGGGACAATTGCCAAAGGCCTGGTCGATGTCCAGCTGTATAACCTTGTCATCAAACGCAGCAACCCTTGCATTCAGGCGGTTTCTACGCCGACTGTGATATTCAATACCCAACAGTCCCGCTCGCAAACCTGCAACCAGATTATCATTCAGGGGATCGCCGAAAACCGGCCGACTGGCCAGTGTCAACGTGCGGGCGTCAGGCGAATCTGCAAACCCGGGCCGGCCAAACAAAATGGAGGCCCAGGGCCGCCCCTTTTCATCGACCGTGCCAATCAGTACAAAAGGCAGGCCGCGGTAGAACTCCCGGTGTTGCTCAGGCAAGTGATCGCGGATAAAGCGACTGCCCTGGTGTTCCATTTGCTCACGGACGCCCAGGCGACTCTGTATCTCGCGTTCACCACGATGGAACGGTGAATCGCCGGCGTTTTTGATGAGATGGTCTGCGGCCATGCTTAGATATCCTGCAGCAGGGTTATGCCGATGCCGAAATAAATTCGACGCGAATACCTCCAGGGATATTAGTCATCATGTGGCGAACAGTGCCTGTTCCCAGCGGCTCTGGTGCAAACTCGATGTTGATGTCATGCGTCGATTGCAACTGCGCATACAGACTGTCCAGCGCAGCATGGTTTTCCACACCCAAAGCGAAGTGGTGCAGACCAATGACGTTTTTTCGGTCAAAGGGGGTTGCGGTCGTTGGGTCTTCTGCCTGCCATAGCGTAATCATGGTGACGCCATCCGTTAAAAATACCGACGGATAATCGGGTATTTCACCGATTTGCTCGTAGCCTAGCGTATTTTTAAAAAAATTGTTGGTGGCGTCCAGATTTGGCACGGTCAGGCCTATATGGTGGGCGCCGCGGGTGATTGCTTGGGTACTCATGATCATTACTCCTTATCAGGTGTTTTGGGTCAGTAGCGACTATTTTAGAGTGTTCATTTTACGCAATAAATACCAATTTACTGATTTAACTACTCCATTTTATAAAGTAATATACGAACATGGATAAGGTTCAGGCCATGACCACCTTTGTCGCCATTGTCAGGCAGGGCAGTTTGACCGCAGCCGGCGAAGTACTGGACAAATCCCTGCCCACGGTAGTCCGTTTGCTGGCAACTCTGGAGGCGTCTTTGGGCGTACGGTTGTTAAACCGGACCACCCGGCGGCTGGCGTTGACTGAGGAGGGTCGGCATTACTATGAACGTTGCCAGAAAATCCTGGCGGATATCGAACAGGCCGAGTTAGAGCTGAGCGCCGAGCACAGTGAACCCAGTGGCTCATTGCGGGTCACGTCCTCAATGATGTTTGGCCAAATGCACGTCTCCCCCGTGGTAGCGCAGTTTCTAGGCCGCTATCGGCAAATGCAGATCAACCTGATAATGCTTGATCGCATTGTAAACCTGATTGAAGAGGGCGTAGATGTAGCCGTTCGCATCGGGCATCTGGCCGACTCGTCACTGATCGCGATACCTGTGGGTGAAATCCGTCGGGTCGTCTGCGCCAGCCCCGAATTCCTGAAATCATCAGCAACAGTGACCAGGCCTCAGGACCTGGCAAAACAGAGCTGTGTGCGTTTTACCGGAATTACGCCTGCACCCACATGGCAGTTCCAGGACAACCACAGAAGCCTGAATGTGCACATTGAAAGTCACTATGCCTGCAACCATGCTGTGCCGACAATCGACGCCTGTTGCGCCGGACTGGGCTATGGCATGTTCCTGTCGTACATGGTCGAACCACAACTGAAAAGTGGCGCACTAAAGCTGGTACTGGAAGATTTTGAGGCCCCGGCCATGCCGGTACACCTGGTCTACCAGCAGACCAAATTCGTCTCGACCCGAGTCCGGGTGTTCGTTGACTGGATGAAAAATGCATTGCGCCAGGAACTGGGTTACCAGTGGGCAGCACATTTTAACGACTAACACCTGGTGGCCACCAGGGCAGGTACTCCGGTAATGGCGGGACGGGCAGCGCCTCTTTAGCGGAAGATCAGCACAGACAATGCTCCCGTCCGGCTAGCTACTCCCTCTACGTTAAATGACGGATGCGGGTGGGCAAATAACGTAACGGCTCTAGCTGTTGAACGAATAGC
The DNA here is from genome assembly GCA_027295405.1 of Gammaproteobacteria bacterium. Lineage (GTDB taxonomy): Bacteria > Pseudomonadota > Gammaproteobacteria > Pseudomonadales > Halieaceae > JAPUKZ01. The sequence goes on along the minus strand of JAPUKZ010000339.1, from coordinate 12,172 downwards.
CCTGCGCTTCCCCCCGCTCAATAATTCACTCCTAACAAGAATCAGAAACGACACCAACGGATAAACGAGGGAATGAGAAATGTTTGGAAACAGTAAAATCACGTCAAAATCCCTGGCGGCGGGTGTGATGAGCATTGCGCTGGCTGGTTTGACAGCGGTATCTGCGCCGGTATTTGCAGGCAAAAAGCTGGAAATTGATGAAACCAAGTGGATCAGCGTGGGCGCGGGTTTGCGCACGGTGGCCCGATCGGTGGAAGACGCCGCCCCCAACGGATCTGACCGCAGTACCGACTTCGACGTGGAAAATATCCGTCTGTATTTCAGCGGCCAGGTCCACGAATATATCAAGTTTACGTTTAACACCGACGAGATCTTCGCCGATGGTCCGGTCGATGTGCTGGACCTCATTGCCCAGTTTGAATTCTCCCCGGAGTTCAATATCTGGGTTGGTCGCATGCTTACTCCCGCCGATCGTATCGAGATGAACGGGCCTTTTTACGGCTTGTCCTGGAACCAGTACACCCAGCCCCTGTACCCATCGGACCAGGGCGGTGAGGCCGGTACTTACGGGCGGGATGACGGGGTGACACTGTGGGGTACGCTGGGCAAGTTCCAGTACGCCCTCGGTGCCTTCGACGGCTTGCAGGGCAAGAGCAACGTCGAGGACAACCTGCTGTTTGCCGGCCGGTTTGCCTACAACTTCCTCAATATGGAAGACAACCCGGCCTATTACACCAGTAGTACCTACTTCGGTGGGCTGGGGAATATCCTGACCCTGGCTGTGTCCTTCCAGAGCCAGGATGGCGGCACGGGTTCAGCGACCGAATCGGGCGACTTCAGCGGTTACACGGTTGATCTGCTGTCGGAAACGGTCTTTGACGGTACCGGCGTGCTCACCATTGAAGCGGAATACAAGGACTTCGACGCGGACTACACCGTGGCCACCACACCGTCTACGGGCGCCTGTTTTTGCCTGTTCGAGGGAGATTCCTATTTCGTGACGGGCGCGTTTTTGTTCCCGAAAAAGGTCGGTCCCGGCAAATTCCAACCCTATCTGCGTTATGTGGAGAACAGTCCCAACGATTCGGATGAGAGCGACCTGACTGAATTTGGCGTGAACTATGTGATCGATGGACACAACGCCAGGCTCAACTTCAACTACTCCAGTGGCGACGCCAATATCTCCGGTTACAAGGGCAATGATGTCGACAGCTTCTCTTTTGGCGTGCAGATACAGATTTGATGGCAGTTAACTTTATTGGCAGGAAAAACGGGAATTGATTATGAAAATGAAGAAACTCATGTCTAAAGCGGTACTGGCGGTTGGCGGGTGTGTGCTGAGTATGACGCTGCAGGCGGCTGACACGATTAAAGTTGGCGTGCTTCACTCACTGTCCGGAACCATGGCGATCAGTGAAACCACGCTGAAAGACACGGTCTTGATGATGATTGAGGAACAAAACAAGAAGGGTGGCCTGCTGGGTAAGCAACTGGAGCCGGTGGTGGTGGATCCCGCGTCCAACTGGCCCCTGTTTGCGGAAAAAACCCGCGAACTGCTCAGCAAGGAGAAGGTGGACGTGATCTTTGGTTGCTGGACCTCGGTTTCCCGCAAGTCTGTGCTGCCAGTGATTGAGGAGCTCAATGGTCTGTTGTTCTACCCGGTACAGTACGAAGGTGAAGAATCCTCCAAGAACGTGTTTTACACCGGTGCGGCGCCCAACCAGCAGGCGATTCCGGCGGTGGACTACCTGATGAATGATCTGGAAGTTGAACGTTGGGTATTGGCGGGTACGGATTATGTCTATCCGCGAACCACCAACAAGATTCTGGAAGCCTACCTGAAAGCCAAGGGCGTGGCTGACAAGGACATCATGATCAACTATACCCCCTTCGGTCATTCCGACTGGCAGAGCATTGTCTCGGATATCAAGAAGTTTGGCAGTGCCGGCAAGAAAACCGCGGTAGTATCCACGGTCAACGGCGACGCCAACGTACCGTTCTACAAGGAACTGGGTAATCAGGGTGTCTCCGCGGAAGATATTCCGGTGATGGCCTTCTCCGTGGGTGAAGAGGAACTTTCCGGTATCGATACCAGGCCCCTGGTGGGACACCTGGCCGCCTGGAACTACTTCCAGAGTGTGGAGAGTGAGGAAAATGACGCCTTTATCGAACGGTGGAAGGCCTATATCAAGGACGACAAGCGTGTAACCAACGACCCCATGGAGGCGACCTATATCGGCTTTAACATGTGGGCCGCTGCGGTCGAAAAAGCGGGCACCACCGATGTGGACGCGGTGGAGCAGGCAATCATCGGCATGACCTCACCCAACCTGACCGGCGGTACCGCGGTGATGAACCGCAACCATCACCTGTCCAAGCCGGTGCTGATTGGTGAGATCCAGGCTGACGGCCAGTTCGAAGTGGTTTGGGAAACCATGGGCGTGGTGCCGGGTGATGCCTGGTCTGATTTCCTGCCCGGCTCCAAGGATCTAGTAGCGGACTGGGTTGCACCCATACGCTGCGGCAACTTCAACGCCAGAACCGCGAAATGTTCTGGACAGAATTTGTAATGGGCTAACATTTCTCCAGGATGGCAGCGCTTGAGAGGTCTTATGACCTCTCTTTTTTTATGTACAGGATGTACAGTATGTCGCGGGAGCCATGGATGGCGGGAGCGACGCTGCGCAAACCGATAAACTGCGTCTCTGCCCGAAAGCTACTGACGTGGATCCTACAGGACCTATGAAGCGAGTCAGAACAACACAAACTGTCCTCTCTCTGGCGCAGCGATGCCTGAGCGGACTGTTGTTACTGGTGGTGATGGTAGCCGCGAGCTGGGCTGATGCAACTGGGGTGGTGGCCCTGCGCGAAGCCAGTCAAGCACTGGCAGGAGCCAGCTTGAGGCAGGTGCCGGTCATTGTGGAGCACATTGAAGCGGCCGGAAAGGAGTCGGCGCTGCCCCTGTTCGAGGCCATGCTGGCCGGGAATCTCTATTATCAGCGGGCCGATAACAGGATCGTAATCACCCGGCAAACCGAGGGCGGTGACTACGCGATTCGCGATGCGGTCACGGGTGAGTCGCTGGGCGTCGTAGCCAAGAAGTCCATTCGCAAGGTCAAGGTCAATAACCGCCTGCGTAGCCAGTTGCGCGCCACGATCGCCCGCCTTACCCTTTTCAGCGCCAATGTGTCATGGCGGAAAAGCGCCGCGACCAACTTGCTCAACAATCTCAGCGCAGACAATGTGGCGCTGCTACAGGAGGCCAGGGCCGTGGAGTCGGACGCCGGAGTGGCGGAGCTGATCGATACTGCTCTGGCACTGCACACCCTGAAGACCTCCACCGATCGCAAGATCCGTCTGCGAGCACTGGAGGTACTCGATGGCAGCCTGCAACCCACGGTTCGTAACCAACTGCTGAACCTGACGGAGGTGGATGCGCAGGGTCAGTATCGCGAGGCCGATGCGGTTGTGAGAACCAGGGCAGCACGCTTTCTGGCCCGTATCGACGGCAAAATCAAATTTTTCGGGTTCCTGGAAACCCTGTTCTTCGGTTTGAGCCTGGGATCGGTGTTGCTGCTGATCGCCATCGGACTGGCGATTACCTTTGGGGTGATGGGGGTCATCAATATGGCCCACGGCGAGCTGATGATGCTGGGGGCTTACACCACCTATGTGGTCCAACTGCTGCTCCCAAATCACCTGGAATATTCACTGTTGATTGCGGTACCGGCGGCGTTTCTGGTATCGGGTTCGGTGGGTATATTGATAGAGCGCTCCGTCATTCGCTTTCTGCACGGACGTCCCCTGGAGACCCTGCTGGCTACCTTCGGCATCAGCTTGATCCTCCAGCAAACGGTTCGCAGTGTATTCTCGCCGCTCAACCGGCAGGTGGCGACGCCCGAGTGGATGAGCGGTTCTCTGGAGATCAATTCAATTTTCTCGCTGACCTACAACCGGCTCTACATCTTTTTATTCGCCCTGCTACTGTTTTGCGCCCTGCAACTGGTACTGAACCATACCTCTCTGGGCCTGAACGTGCGCGCCGTCTCGCAAAATCGCGACATGGCCAGGGCAATCGGTATTCGCACCGATTGGGTTGACGCGCTGACCTTCGGCCTGGGCTCAGGCATCGCCGGGATCGCCGGCGTGGCCTTGAGTCAGTTAACCAACGTCGGGCCCAATCTGGGTCAGGCCTATATCATCGACTCCTTTATGGTGGTGGTGTTCGGCGGAGTGGGCAATTTGTGGGGCACGCTGGTAGGCGGTCTGTCACTGGGTGTGGCCAACAAATTCCTGGAGCCCACTACCGGCGCCGTGCTGGCCAAGATCCTGGTGTTGGTATTCATCGTCCTGTTTATACAAAAAAGGCCCCGCGGGCTGTTCCCCCAACAGGGGAGAGCCGCGGAATGACAAGCTCGGCGCTACCAGCCCCATTGACGGGCCGGGTCACAGCGCTGCACGAGTTGCGCGCCAGGGCGCCGCTGTTCCTGGCGATTCTGTTCGCTACCACTATCGCCGCGTCCCTGGGCAACTTGCTTTTCCCCGAGGATTCCCTGTTCCATGTCAGCACCTATACCATTACCCTGCTGGGCAAATATCTCTGTTATGCCCTGTTGGCCATGTCGGTGGATGTGGTGTGGGGTTACTGCGGAATCTTGAGCCTGGGACACGGTGCCTTTTTTACCCTGGGCGGTTATGCCCTCGGCATGTACCTCATGCGCCAGATTGGCGACCGGGGCGTGTACGGCAATCCTGAGTTGCCGGACTTCATGGTGTTTCTGGATTGGCAAGAGCTGCCCTGGTACTGGGCCGGTTTCGATCAGTTCTGGATTGCCGCCCTGATGGTGTTACTGGTGCCGGGACTGTTGGCTTTTGTATTCGGCTACCTGGCCTTTCGCTCTCGCGTCGTCGGCGTATACCTCTCCATCATGACCCAGGCCATGACCTACGCCCTCATGCTGGGCTTCTTCCGCAACGAGTTGGGCTTTGGAGGTAACAACGGGCTTACCGATTTCAAGGACCTGCTGGGATACAACCTGCAGGCGGATACCACCCGGGTGGGCTTGATGTTCGCCTCCGCGGTAGCGCTGGGGTTGGCTTATGTGATCAGCCAATGGATGATGGGATCGAAACTGGGGCGCGTCATCATCGCCATCCGCGATGATGAGGCGCGGGCGCGCTTTATCGGGTTCAGGACCGAAAATTACAAAATTTGGCTGTTTGTGTACTCCGCGTTGCTGGCGGCGATTGCCGGCGCCCTGTATGTGCCGCAGGTGGGTATTATCAATCCCGGTGAATTTTCACCCGTAAACTCCATTGAGATGGTGGTATGGGTGGCGGTCGGTGGACGCGGCACCCTGTACGGGGCGATTATCGGCGCGATACTGGTCAATTACGCCAAAACCCGGTTTACCGCAATCTGGCCAGAGGCCTGGCTGTTTGCACTGGGCGCCCTGTTCGTCGGCGTGACAGTGTTCCTGCCCCAGGGCATTGTCGGCCTGTTTAAAAACCGCCTGGCGGGGCGCGCTACATGACACTGTTGAAAGATATCAGAAACAGCATGCCCCGGGATCAGGTGTGGCCCTTCCTGATCGAAAAGCGCCCGCCAAAAATCGATGCCTCCCACCGTGTGCTTCTCTACGTTGAAGGGCTCAGTGTCAGCTTCGACGGGTTCAAGGCGCTCAACAATCTGAACCTGTACATTGACGACGGCGAGCTACGCTGTCTCATCGGCGCCAACGGGGCGGGAAAAACCACCTTGATGGATGTGATTACCGGCAAAACCCAGCCCGACGAGGGTGAGGTGTGGTTCGGCCAGACCATCGACCTGCTGGGAAAAAAAGAAGCCGAGATTGCTGAACTGGGCATCGGTCGAAAATTTCAAAAACCGAGTGTGTTTGAGGCACAGACCGTATTCGCCAACCTCGAATTGGCGATGCGGATGAACAAATCAATCTGGCCCACCCTGCTGGCGCGGCTGAACAGCGCGCAGTCGGATCGCATTGCCGAGGTACTCGGCGTTATTGGCTTGACCGAGCACAGCGGGTTGCTGGCGGGCGCGCTGTCGCACGGCCAGAAGCAGTGGCTGGAGATCGGCATGTTGCTGGTGGCGGATCCTCGACTGTTGCTGATCGACGAGCCGGTTGCGGGTATGACGGCACAGGAGACCGAGCGTACGGCAGAGCTACTGACATCGCTGGCCGGAGAGCACACCGTGGTCGTGGTTGAGCATGACATGGAATTTGTGCGCAGTATTGCCCGTACCGTGACGGTGTTGCATCAGGGGGCGGTATTGGCCGAGGGCAGCATGCAGGACGTGCAAAACCACCCAGCCGTGATCGAAGTGTACCTGGGAGAGGACAGTTGATCCGCATAAAGGGCCTCAACCAGGCTTACGGCGGTACGCAGATCCTGTGGGATCTCGATCTGGATATTGCACCGGGCTCTATCACTTGTATTATGGGACGTAATGGCGTTGGCAAAACCACCCTGTTAAAGTGCCTGATGGGCTTGTTGGCCACTCGATCCGGTGAAATAGTGATCAACGGCATCGACTATACCCACAAGACGGCGGAATCCCGGGCGCGCAATGGGCTTGGCTATGTGCCCCAGGGGCGCGATATTTTCCCCCTGCTAACGGTGGAGGAGAATTTGCGGGTGGCACTGGGCAGCCGCCGTGATCGGAGCAGGAAAATTCCCGAGCGCATCTTCGACCTGTTTCCGGTGTTGAAGGAGATGCTGAGTCGGCGGGGAGGGGATTTGTCCGGCGGCCAGCAACAGCAACTGGCCATCGGGCGGGCCCTGGTACTCGACCCCAAAGTACTGATCCTGGATGAACCCAATGAGGGTATCCAGCCAAATATTGTCAAGCAGATTGGGGACGTAGTCCTCAAGCTCAACGCCGATGAGGGGCTCACCGTGGTGCTGGTGGAGCAGAAACTGACCTTTGCCCGTCGGGTCGGCGAGGCGTTTCGCCTGATGGAAAAGGGCAGAGTGGTCGCCGCGGGCGCCATGTCCGAACTGTCGGAGGACTTGATTGCGCAACACCTGGCGGTTTAGTCCGTGACCTGAATGAATAAAATCGTCCGCTAAGGAGTAGGTAAAATGCGCGTACAAACTGTGAAAATCCTGTCGGCTCTGGCAATCTCCGGTCTGCTGGCCGGCCCGGCCCTGGCTCATCATGAAACCGGTTTGGCACTGGTGGTACAGGGCCACAGTGGCGCCATCGGCCTGGTTTTGACCACGCTGGCTTTCTTTCTGCTCGCCCGCATGGCCCGGCTGCGCCGTCGACATGACGGTTAGCACTGCGGTCGCGGATTCGCAGCTATGGCGAGCCTCGCTGGAGCTTGAGTTCCAGCACCGCAGGCACGGCACCCGGCTCAGCCGTTGTGAGCACTGCGGCCCGCTGTATGTGCAAAAGCCCTTCTACCCCGAGGGTCCCGACTGGGCTCATGTTTACATCTTGCATCCGCCGGGGGGAATCGTGTCGGGGGATTGCCTGGACATCAGGGTGCGAACCTTCGCCAACACCGGAGTGCTGTTGACGACTCCGGGAGCGGCGAGAATCTATCGTGCTCGCGAGACCCTGCCGAAACAGCAACTGCGTACGCAGCTGCAGATCGAGGCAGACGCCTGCCTGGAGTGGTTTCCGATGGAAACCATCGTCTACGACGGCGCCGACGTGGATCTGTGTACCGACATTGAACTTACCGGCAACGCCCGTTGCGCGGTCTGGGAAATCAGTTGTTTCGGCCGACCCGCCAGCGGCGAGTCGTTCCAGCGGGGCACCTTCAAGCAGCGTTACCGGATACAGCGCGATGGTCGCCCCCTGTTTGTCGACCGGCTCTCCCTGGAGGGGAATAGTCGGCAACTGTTGCTGGCCCGCGCCGGTTTGCAGGGTCAACCGGTCAGCGGTTTTTTCCTGGTCGGCCCGTTCCCGAAGCCCGGTGAGGTTGAATTGCTCCCGGCCCTGCAAGCTTGTATCGAAACCACCAGGCAAGGGGACTCGGGGACCGTCACCCGGGTGGGCGAGTTCTATCTGGGCCGCTATCTTGGGCGCAGTGCCGAGCAGGCGCGTCTGCTCTTTATCGCCTGGTGGCAGATTTTGCGCCCGGTGCTGATGGGGCGACCCGCGAGTCTGCCCAGAATCTGGTTTACATGAGAGAACAGTATGGATTTATTACCGAGAGAAAAAGACAAGCTGCTGGTGGTGACCGCCGCCCTGTTGGCAGAGCGGCGCCTGCGGCGTGGCGTAAAACTCAATTATCCCGAGGCCATTGCCTACCTCACCCTGGAGATCATGGAGGGGGCCCGGGACGGTAAAACCGTGGCGGAACTGATGACCTACGGCCGAACTATTCTCACCGCCGAGCAGGTGATGGCCGAGGTGCCCGGGATGTTGCAGGAAGTGCAGGTAGAGGCCACCTTTCCCGATGGCACCAAGCTGGTCACTGTACACAACCCCATCAACTAGTGTGCCATGGAGACAACTCAATGATTCCAGGAGAAATTCTGCTTGCCGAGGGTGACATTACCCTCAACGAAGGGCGCCCGACGATTACCCTGCGGGTTGAAAATACCGGCGATCGGCCCGTGCAGGTGGGCTCCCACTACCATTTTTACGAGGTGAACCCGGCACTGAGCTTCGAACGGGAGCGCTCACGCGGTTACCGGCTCAATATTGCCTCGGGTACCGCCGTGCGATTCGAACCGGGACAGGACCGGCAGGTGGAACTGGTGGCCTATGCGGGCGCACGCATCGTGTACGGGTTTCGCGGTGAGGTCATGGGGAAGCTGGACTCCCAGGGAGATCAATCATGACGACCATTGACAGACAATCCTATGCCTCCATGTTCGGCCCGACCACCGGTGACCGGGTCCGGCTGGGGGATACGGCGCTGATCATCGAAGTGGAAAGGGACTATACCCGCTATGGCGACGAAGTGAAGTTCGGCGGTGGCAAGGTCATTCGTGACGGCATGGGGCAGAGCCAGCGCGGCAGTGCCGAGACTGCTGACACCGTTATTACCAACGCCTTGATCCTGGACCACTGGGGTATCGTGAAAGCCGATGTGGGCATCAAGGACGGGCGCATTCAGGGCATCGGCAAGGCGGGCAATCCCGATGTGCAGGACGGCGTGACCATCCTGATTGGTCCCTGTACTGAGGTGATCGCCGGCGAGGGTCAAATTTTGACCGCGGGGGGCATAGATGCCCATGTCCATTTTATTTGCCCGCAGCTGATCGAAGAGGCGCTGATGTCCGGTGTGACCACCATGCTGGGTGGGGGCACGGGACCGGCGACGGGAACCAATGCCACCACCTGTACGCCGGGGCCCTGGAATATCGCCCGAATGTTGCAGGCCACGGACAACCTGCCCATGAATCTTGGTTTTCTGGGGAAAGGAAATGCCAGCCTCCCCCTGGCGCTGGAAGAGCAATTGTTGGCCGGTGCCTGCGGCCTGAAGTTGCACGAAGATTGGGGCACCACGCCGGCTGCGATCGACAACTGCCTGAATGTGGCGGAGCAGTTCGACGTGCAGGTGGCCATTCACACCGACACGCTGAATGAATCGGGTTTTGTGGGTGATACCCTGGCCGCCTTCAGGGGCCGGACCATCCATACCTACCACACCGAGGGAGCCGGTGGCGGCCATGCGCCGGACATCATCAAGGCTTGCGCGGAACCCAATGTGTTGCCCTCGTCGACCAATCCCACCCGGCCCTACACTCGCAACACCGTGGACGAGCACCTGGATATGTTGATGGTGTGCCACCACCTGGACGCCTCCATTCCCGAGGACGTGGCCTTTGCCGATTCCAGAATTCGCAAGGAGACGATTGCCGCGGAAGACATTCTGCACGACCTGGGCGCCTTCAGCATGATCGCCTCCGATTCCCAGGCCATGGGTCGGGTGGGTGAGGTGATCACGCGTACCTGGCAAACCGCCCACAAAATGAAGGTACAGCGCGGCGCCCTGGATGAGGACAATGAGGCAATGGACAATTTCCGCGCCCGCCGCTATGTGGCCAAGTATACGATCAACCCGGCCATTACCCACGGCATCGATCACGAGGTGGGTTCGGTTGAAGCGGGTAAACTGGCGGACCTGGTGCTGTGGAAACCGGCCTTTTTTGGCATCAAACCGGCCCTGATCATCAAGGGTGGATTTATCGCGGCGGCACCCATGGGGGACCCCAACGCCTCCATCCCGACGCCACAACCTGTACACTATCGACTGATGTTCGGCGGCTTTGGCGAGGCGCCGCGAGCGACCTCTGTAAGCTTCAGCTCACAGGCCGCTATTGACGCGGACATCAGGCAATCCCTGGGACTGGGGCGGCGCCTGGTGGCGTGTCGCAACACCCGCAACCTCAACAAGGGCCATATGATCCACAACGCCTGGACACCGAATATCAGTGTCGACCCCCAAACCTATGAAGTGCGCGCCGACGGCGAATTGCTGAGCTGCGAGCCAGCCAGCGAATTGCCGCTCGCGCAATTGTACTGCCTGTTTTAGAAGCATCCGGAAGCAACACCGTGGCAACGCCCGTCTACGAAATTTATCAGCGCCTGGACCGTGAGAATGTGGAGCTTGTCCATGACCAGGTGGTACTGGACCACCTGCAGCGGGAGAAGGGACGCCTCAAAGCCCGGGCCGGGTCTGGCGCGGAACTGCGAATTTTCCTGGAGCGGGGTAAAACCCTGTTCATCGGGGAAGTCCTGCAGAGCCGTTGTGGCAGAAACTTCGAAGTGGTGGGGGCGCCCGAAAAGGTGACGCGGGCCAGTGCACCGGACTGGCACACGCTGGCCAAAGCCTGTTACCACCTGGGGAACCGCCATGTGAAATTACAAATCGGCGAGCGTTGGCTGCGCATCACTCCGGACCACGTGCTGGAAGAAATGCTGCGCCAGTTGGGTCTGGAGGTAGGCGCTGAGGAAGCCGTGTTCGTACCGGAATCCGGTGCCTATGCGGGAGGCCAGCATGGCCATCACCACCACTGATAGCGCCCTGCTACGGCTGTTGCAGTTAAGCAGCGCCGCCCTGCCGGTGGGTGGTTATGCCTTTTCCCAGGGTATGGAAACTGCCGTGGAAAAGGGCTGGCTGCGAGATGCTGAGGCGGTTGGGGATTGGTTGGCCGTGCAGTTGCAGGAGTCCCTCGCACGGGTGGATTTGCCCCTGCTGCAGCGAGCGTTGTGGGGCGCGCGCGCCAGAGATTTCGAGCGACTGTGGTACTGGAACGATTACACCCTGGCCTGCCGGGAAACCGCGGAATTGCGCCTCACTGATACCGCTATGGGTGCGGCGCTGATAAAATTGCTGGAGAACCTGGCGATTCCCACGCCGCGGCCAGCGCCGGCCGCACACAGCTTTGTCACGGCCTTCGCCATCGCCGGGGCACACTGGCAGTTGGATAGCCGCGCCGCTTGCCACGGCTACGTCTGGGCCTGGTTGGAGAATCAGGTGGCGGCGGCAACCAAACTGGTGCCGTTGGGGCAGAGCAGTGCGCAACGCCTGTTGGGGCAGTTGCTGGAAACGGTGCCGACAGCGGTGGATAATGCACAGCGCGTTGCAGACGATGAGATTGGCGCTTCCCTGCCGGGATTGGCGATGGCCAGTGTTTGGCACGAAACACAGTACTCGCGTTTGTTTCGTTCATGAACTTATTTGCATAATCGGAGATAGCGGGAGAAACACAGTGACAGAGAAACAAACCCTGCGGGTGGGCGTCGGCGGCCCTGTAGGCTCCGGGAAAACCGCGCTGTTGCGGGCGCTGTGTACTGTTTTGCGGGATCAATATGAACTTGCAGTAGTGACCAATGATATCTATACCAAGGAAGATGCCGAGTTCCTGACCCGACACGGAGCGCTCAGCGCCGATCGTATCCTGGGGGTTGAAACCGGCGGCTGCCCGCACACGGCGATACGGGAAGATGCGTCCATGAATCTGGCCGCGATCGACGAGTTGTGCCGGCGCCACGGCGCCCTGGACGTGGTGTTTGTGGAGAGCGGGGGCGACAATCTCAGCGCGACTTTCAGTCCGGAGTTGTCCGACCTGACGCTCTATGTGATCGATGTGTCCGCGGGGGACAAAATTCCGCGCAAGGGCGGACCGGGTATCACCCGCTCGGACCTGCTGATCATCAACAAGACGGATCTGGCGCCGCTGG
>JAPUKZ010000338.1 GCA_027295405.1 Gammaproteobacteria bacterium | reverse complement strand
CGCATATAACGATGGTGAAGCCCCCCAAATTGTAGGCAGCGCTACTATATCTTTCCCGGCTCGGGTTTATGCAGTGGAGTTTTACCAGACCGGCCCGATGAGCTGGGGTTATGGTCAAAGGGGGTGGTGGCCTCCCTGTGGGTGGTGGGGGGAATGCTCCAGGTAAATCAGCGACTGAGCAGCGCAAGGAGTACGTCACAAACTATAGGCTGGCTGAAGGATAGCAGAACACATTCACGAATCAGCCCACCTGTAGCGATGACGCTGCTGGCGCTCCTGCTGATTCGCCAGCTTTATCAAATGCGATATACATCCGCTTGAATCCATCCATAAAGTTGGACTTGAAATGAACAGGCTCGGAGAGAAGGCGCAGGTTGGTCATGCGGCGGGCGATCTCCTCGGTGATTGCCTCGAGAATCATCCGCGACTGGTGAACACCGATACAGAAGTGGGGGCCTGCACCGAAAGTCCGGTAATGCCGGCGGATATCGGTGTAACTGCGGGTAATATCGAAGGTATCGGGGTCCTCAAAGTAGTCTTCATTGCGGTTAGGTGATCCCAGCACACAAACCAGCTTGTCGCCCTTCTTGATTGCCTCTCCTGCAAACTCCATATCATGGGTTGCCGTGCGACGCAGGTACACCACGGTGTTGCGATGGCGAAGGGTTTCCTCAACTGCGTTGGGCACCAGGCTCAAATCGGATTGCAGTTTCTGGTACTGCTCCGGGTGCTTGATAAATTCATAAACCATCAAGGCCGTCGTATTGCGCGTTGTTTCCATGCCACCCACGATCAGGTTGACGAAGAAGCCAGCGTACTGCTCGTTGCTCAGTTGCTGACCGTCGACTTCCGTATTAACAAGGTCCATGGTGATGCTGTCACGGGGATTATCCCGGTGATCCTGGGCGAGTTTCGCACCGTATTGCCAGGCTTCCATCGATGCCGCGAAACCCTCATCGCGGGTTGCTGCATACTCCGGGTCCGCCGCCAGGGTCATCACATTGACGATATTGGCCACATAGGCGTAGTCCTCTTCCTTGACGCCCAGTAGTCCGAGAATGGTGCGCATCGGTACCTGCATGGCCACTTCTTCAACGAACTCACATTCGCCCTTGTCGATCACATTGTCGATCACTTCTTTAGCCAGGAGTTTGATCAGGGGGGCCCTGTCTTTCAGCGCCCTGGGGCGGAAGGCGAAGTCCACCAGGCCGCGGTAATCCCTGTGGCGGGGAGGGTCCATGAAGGTCATGCTTTCCTGGTGTACCGCCAGAATGTCTTCCGGGAAGTCTTCCAGCATTGGGCTGAAATTATTGGTAAAGTCCGCCGGCGTTTTCAGCACGGTATCGATATCGTCTCGCTGCAGTACCAGCCAGTGACCGCCGTTTGCGTACTCGTCGGTCTGCCAGATCAGGCGCTGCCCCGTGTTCCGTAACCGGGCGATCTCCTCCCGGGGTGTGCCCTGCTCGAAATTGGCGATATTGAGCAGCGTGGTGTGTGGACATAGGTTCATGGTTCTCTGCTCCTGTTAGCGGTTCGCAGACCACAAATGTTTGGCTGAATTGTGGCCTGACATATCTGTCAGTTTCGAGTACTATAGCACTGACTAATCTGTCAGTAAAGACCAAATCGCGCTAAGATAGCGGCATGTCCGTTGCCAACTCCAGGAGTCTGATGAGCCCCCAAGGTCACCCAGCAGCAAGCGCTCAGGCAACCGCGAGCACCAGATTGGAAATGAAGGACGCAATCCTGGACGCCGCGATTAAGGTATTTGCCGCGGTGGGCTATGAAGGCGCGAGCTTCAGCCAGATTACGGATCGCTGTGGTGCCAAACGTTCCCTCATTCTGTATCACTATTCCAGCAAGGAAGAGCTGTGGGAGTGCGCCATCGATAAAGTGAAATCTCTGTTTATGTCGAGGCTGGATGAACAACTGGCCAGGGAATCTCCGGGAAGTGATCCAGAGAAGTTACACCACCTGTTGTGTGCATTCATGCGTACGTCCAGAGAGGTCCCTGAGTACGGGCATTTCATACTGCGGGAAGGTTTATCGAGCAGCCCGAGATCAGAGTGGATTTCCGAGCAGCTGACGCCGCTGAGTGTATCTCCCGGCTACTTTGATAACCCCACTTATTATGAGACTGCGCTGACCGGGATGATGCGGCAGGTGATCGCTGGTGCCGTACTCTATGTTACCAATATGGGGCCGCTCATGGAGCTGGATAAAGCCGTGGATGACGGTACGAACCCGTTGAGTGAAGAAAACACCCAGGAGGTCGCCAGGATTATCGTCGAGACGGTAGCGTTGCTTTTTGGCAAGTCCGAATTCAACGGCTAAATTAGGCGGCGTCCACAACTGCACATTCCTGTACATTTCTGAGTATCGACAAGTAAACCGGCTGTAGCTGGTAAAATCGGCGCATGAATACATACAAACGCCACCGGTTCCCGCCCGACCTCTTCAGCTCTTCCGTCTGGCTCTACCATCGATTCAACCTCTCCCATCTGTAGATTGCCCAACAGTCAGCCAGAGTGGCACTCTCCGGGCATCCTCCGCCACTGCATCCCCCGGGTAATGGGTGACACTGTCTGCTGACTCTGTAACACCCTGGAGGAGAGGTGACGATGAGGGCATGGAAGGTGGCACTGGCCAAGCCCGGACCGTGCATGGACAGGGCGGGCTTTAACGAGCTGGAGTTTTCCCCAGACCACTCCGATGAGCTGGGGTTGTGGCCAAAGGGGGTGCTACCGCCCCCAGCAGGTGGTGGAGGGATCCGGCCAGTATTTCAAGCAGATGCATGAGGACAGTTTTCATGCCGGTA
>JAPUKZ010000337.1 GCA_027295405.1 Gammaproteobacteria bacterium | reverse complement strand
ACTGCAGCTACAAGACCAGCCAGTTTGAGGATTTCCGTTCGCGCCTGAACCGGCATCTACAACACAGCAGCCATCACTCGCCCCAGGTGGCCACCCTGGTCGCACACCATGCGGTGAATTTTGGCACCGACAACAACTATGGATTCTGCCCCCGGCCCTTCGATTTTGTATATCACGAGTCCATGTCGGAGCTGACGGGGCCGGACTCGGCGCTGCGTGCGGAGTTACTGGAAGACATAACAGAGGTAAAAATCGACGAGCGCGAACAGGGCAGGCTACACCATGGCGTGCAATCCTCCGGCAACCTGTTCTACCGCAGTGAAACCTCCTTCAGGATTCTTGCCGACCTGGTGCGCGGCCACTTCGACCGCTACCTGGCACGCTTCAGGGACGCCGATTGTGAATTGATTCGCGCCTTTCCACAAGAGCGCGAGTTCGAGAGCTCCTGGTATATCCGCATGCACCAGGGTGGCCACCTGACCTCCCATATCCACGAGTCGGGTTGGATCAGCGGGACACTCTACCTCGCGCTGCCGCAACGTCCCGCCAACTCCGATGAGGGCTGCTTCGAGTTGGGCATACACGGCGACGACTATCCCGTTGTGGCGGGCGCCGGCGAGTTTCCCAGCCAGGTATTACCGATCAAGCTGGGCGATATCGTGTTGTTCCCCGCCAACCTGTTTCACCGGACCCTGCCGTTTCAGGCCGATGAGCAGCGGATTTGTATTGCCTTTGACCTCAAGCCCGGAGACTGAGGTTCTTTCAACAGTCTGACAGCGGGCTAGATCAGGACCAGCAGAGCGAACACCGTCGCTCCCATCAGGCTGGTTGCGAGTGTACGCGACCGCAACCGCGTCGCCGAAAGGCCCAGGAACAAGCCGCTGCTGACAATCAGTAGCAGCGCCACGGCAAACAGCTTCTGGAAGGTTTTGTACGCGGTCGGGCCGTGGCCCTTATGCAACTCAATCATCGCGCTTTGCAAACTGGGCTCGGCGCGGATCACTTCCACCCCCTCACCCAGATTTATCACGTAATGCCCCCGGGAAGTGGGACGGGTATAGAGCGTGTTGCCCTTGACCTTCACGTACTCATACTCGTATTCAGTCACCCCCGCCGCCGTCAACAGGGCGTCCACCTCGGCCTTCAGGCCCTCTGCGCCGGTATCGATTGCATAATCGGTGGATTGAAACACGGGTGTTTGCTCTACCGAGCCCTTGATGCCAACCAGGTACAGACCCCCCGAAATACACACCAGGAAAATGACGGGCGCAAAAAACGCCGCCAGGTACATGTGCAGGCTGATAAAAAAACTGCGGTTTACCGCTGTCATTTGAATTCTCTCAAGACTTGGACCTGGACCTGGACCTGGACTTGGACTTGGAACCGGGCTCGCCCAGAGTATCCAGGCGCGACATATGATCGGTAATCTGCTGGCGCAACCACTGGTGTGGCTCACTGTTGGATGTACGGGTGTGGCGCAGCAGCGCCAGTCGACTGCGATTGACGCCGCTGTGGCCGGAGAACAATCGCTTGAGTTCATCGGGTATGGGTTGCACGGCTATATGATCTTCCAGGGACGGGCTGTTGGCCAGGCCCATATTGGCAACCAGCAGGCAATCGGTGCGAGCCAACACGCCGATCGCCGGTGCAAACTGGGTGGTTTCCAGGACAATTTCCCGGTACAGCTCACGCTCTCCAAGCACCTCATCGACCAGGCTGATATTTTCCCGGGACAGGCCCGGCAAGTAAAGCCGCACATGGGGATAGGCCAAAAACTCCTTGAGAGTCATCTTTTTGTCGACTAGTGGGTGGCCGCGACGCATATAACAGCGCGGACTGATCGTACGCAGGGGCTCGGCATGCACATCGCGGTCAGTATCAGTAACCACTGAAATTGCAAAATCGATCTCTGCCTGCTTCAGTCGCTCCTGAAAATCTGCCGAGACATCCCCGCTGAGCAGGTGCATGCCCGGCGCCTCCTGCATCAGGGTCTCCATTAATACCGGCAACAGCACTTCCGCAAACAGGGGCGGCAGGGCCAGGCGAAATATCCCCTGGTAAGTGGATGGATCAAATTCGGTGGGTTTCAGCAAATCGTCCAGCAGTTCCATTGCATCCGGCAGTTTCGCACCCAGTTCTTCCGCGCGCGGCGTGGGTATCAGGCCGTGGGCGGTACGGGTGAACAGCTCATCCTCAAAAGTGTCTCGCAATTTCTGCAAAGTCTTGCTCAGCGCGGGTTGTGACACCGACAGCCGCTCCGCCGCTCGCGTTACGCTGCGCTCTTCCATCAAAATCTGCAGGGCTACCAGCAGATTGAGATCAATCCGTAATAATTGCCGTGAAAGCATAGTCGTCAGAAATAACCTGTAATTATTTTCCAAAATTCTAACAGACCATCCTGGTTATTGCACTCCCCACCCGCCGGCAGCCCCGCGCAGCCACATATGGCTGACTGCAAAGCATGCTGTTACCATAGTCCGCCCGCATATCACCGGCCCTGGAGAAAGAGATCAATGAGCCAACTGAAAGCCCTCGCCGGCGTTTTTCTGGCGCTATTTTTAAGCGCCTGTAGTGGCGTCGAGGTTCAGGTTTCGGATACGGGCAAGTTTGCCGCGGGCAACTTCCACACCTATTCCTGGCGCAGTGAAGCCTTTACCAACAGTTTTTACTC
>JAPUKZ010000336.1 GCA_027295405.1 Gammaproteobacteria bacterium | reverse complement strand
GCCCTTGCCCGGCGTGCTGGTTCGCCTGACCGATACATCCTCGGGTATTTCCGAGTCGGTTTACAGCAACCCCCATGGGCACTATTCACTGGCAACCCGTCTCAAGGGCGAACTGGATCTGCGCCTGCGTACGCCGTATTTCCGGGATGCCACGGCTTCCATCACGCTGGCAGCGGATTCGGCACTGGAGAAAAACCTGGCTATGGTAGCCATGACCGATGCGGATGAGATTTCCGACAGCCTGCCGGCCGCCTACCACTTTGGCAACCTGCCCTTCGAGATCGGCGACGACGCCGACTTCAGCCGCTTGCAGTTTCAGCGGGATTGCCTGTCCTGCCATCAACTCGGCAACCCGTTCAGCCGGGTCTCCCGCAGCCCTGAATCATGGGCCCAGACCATTCACAGAATGCATTTGTATCTGGGTAACTTCGACATGAAGCTGCGGGATGCGCGCTCGGAGATTCTCTCCAAAGGGTTTGACGGCAAGCCCATTTCTGTTCGGCCTGAGTTTCCTCTGGATGCGTCCATGGCGAACATCAAGATTTATGAATATCGCCTGGACCAGGCCGGTGTCCCCCACGACGCCATTTTCAATCCCGACGACGGCTTGCTCTACACGGTGGACCAGCGCCTGGATCATATGGCGATTACGGATCCCGCGACCGGGCAAACCGAGTATGTGTTGCAGGAAGGTGGCGAGGCTATGTCGTACAGAGCCGGATTTTCAGCAGCCAATCCTGTCATCGGTGAGTTCAATCCCGGCGCCCGGCATGGCCCGCACTCCCTGGCCAGGGGACTGGACGGCAAGTACTACGTGACCAATACCGGCAGCCGAAGTATCGGTGTGTTCAATCCGAAAACCCGGGAGTGGGAGGCTTCACACTTGATGGATGCCTCGACCAAAGCCGTCTACCCGCACACCATCCGCGTCGATGCCCGGGGCATGGTCTGGTTTACCCTGACGGGTTCAGAGCAGGTGGGTCGGCTGGATCCCGAGACCGGCGAATTCACCATCCTGGCCCTGCCGACGCATAAACCCCACGGCATTGCCGGTACCACCCAGCCCTACGGCATCGATGTGAACCCGATTGACGGCACGATCTGGTACGGACGCTTGTTTGCCGACAAGATCGGTCAGATAAACCCGGATACGCTCGAAGTGACCGAGTATGACTCGCCGATCCGCGGGCCTCGGCGCATGCACTTTGACAAGAAGGGGGTCTTGTGGGTGACGGGTTACTCGGAGGGCAATCTCGCGCGTATCGAACCCAAAGGCTTCGTGACCAAAGTCTACACTATGCCTGAATTTGCCCCAGGTTACCGGCCCGCGCCCTATGCCCTGGGTGTGCACCCCGATACCCAGGATATTTGGATCAACGAGAATATGACTGATCGCATCTATCGCTTTATTCCCGCTGAGGAGCGATTTATCGTTTACCCGGTGCCTTTGTCGGGTACCTATACCCGGGATATGACCTTTACCGGGGATGGCAAGGTGTGCACCTCCAATAACCCCATTCCGGCGCCGGCGCTGGAGGGCGGCGTCCTGGAAATCATCTGTATCGACCCCAACTATCAGGCGCAACGCGAAGCTCGGCTCGCCCTGAGCAAGCACTGATGCGGGTTCCGAGGCACGTTGCGGGCGCATTGCTGCTGCTGTTATTGGCGGCATGCGGTCCGCCGCCCCTGGGTGAAATTCCCGCGGGAACGGTTACCGACTGGCCCGCCTATGGCGCCGCCCCGGGCGGTACGCATTTCTCCCGCGCCGACCAGATCACGCCCGAGAATGTCGCCCACCTGGAAGTGGCCTGGGAGCACCGTTCCGGGGATATTCGCCAGGCTCAGATGGGTGAACAGCGCTATCTGCCGCAGAGCTCCCTGCAGGTCACACCTATTGTGGTGGATGACCGCCTGTACTACTGCTCACCCTTCAATAAAGTGTTTGCGCTCAATGCGGAGACCGGTGAAGCGCTCTGGTCCCACGATCCGGAAGTGGATCGTGAGGATCCCTTCATGGCCAACTGTCGTGGTGTCAGCAGCTGGCAATCGGGGGATGAGGGGTTCTGTGAGCACCGCATTCTGGTGGGTACTCTGGATGCCAGGCTGATCGCGCTGGATGCGGAGACGGGCGAGCTGTGCACAGATTTTGGTGATGGCGGCGAAGTGGACATCAGTCACGGCTTGTCAGCGCATAATCCAGTCGAGTACGCCATTACCTCACCGCCGGCGATTCTCGGCGATCGAGTCATCAGCGGGGCCCAGGTGCTGGACAATGTGCGCGTCGATGTACCCAGCGGGGTGGTGCGCGCCTACGATATTCGCAGCGGCGAGTTGTTGTGGGTGTGGAACCCGGTGCCGCCGGGGAGCGCGGAACGCAACCCGGACGGCACCTTTTTGAGTGGCACCACCAACGTTTGGTCGATGATCGCCGCTGATCCTGAGCGGGACATGGTCTATGTGCCCACCGGTAATACCTCGCCGGATTACTACGGCGGGCACCGTGGGGATCTGGACTATTACTCCAGCAGTGTGGTGGCCCTGCACGGTGAAACCGGAGAAGTGGCCTGGCACTACCAGATGGTGCACCACGATGTCTGGGACTATGACATACCGGCCCAGCCCACACTGGTGGATATGAAGGTCAATGGAAAAACCGTGCCCGCAGTGGTGCAAGTCACCAAGATGGGTATGACTTTTGCGCTGCATCGGGACACGGGGGAGCCCCTGTGGCCGGTGGAAGAACGGCCGGTGAGCCAGCAGGGCGCCGTGCCGGAAGAAACGCTCTCGCCGACACAACCCTTTCCCACCCACATTCCGCACCTGATCCAGCCGCCGCTGACGCCGGAGGATGCCTGGGGCATGATTCTCTGGGACAAATGGCAGTGCGCCGACAAGATTGCCGGCTGGAATAATGGGGGCTTTTATACGCCCCCTTCGTTACAGGGCAGTATCAATTTTCCCAGCAACGGGGGTGGCAACAATTGGGGCTCGCCGGCAATTCACCCGGATTCGCGGGTGATGGTGGTGTATACCAATCATGTGCCGGGGCAGACCCGCCTGATCCCGCGGGAGCAGTGTGAGGGCATTGCCCAGCAGCAGCGGGGTACCCCGTATTGTGTGGAAACCGGCTGGTTGATGTCACCCCTGGGTGTGCCCTGCAGCGAACCCCCCTGGGGGACGCTGGATGCGATAGATCTGGAGGCGGGTAAGCTGTTATGGCGGGTTCCCCTGGGTACCACGCGTAACATGGCGCCGTTCCCCTTCTGGTGGATCAAGGGCTTGCCTGGCTTCGGTGCACCGATGATCACCACCACCGGTCTGGTTTTTTCCGGCATCTCCAACGAGCATGTGTTCCGGGCCTTTGCTCTGGAAAACGGCGAGGAGTTATGGCGCGCTGAATTACCCACGGCGGCCAATGCGCTGCCACTGACCTACCAGACCCGCGCTGCTGGCCGCCAGTTTGTGGTGGTTGCCGCCGGCGGCCACTGGGGAGGCGGCAGCCCGGCGGGGGATCACCTCATTGCGTTTGCTCTGCCCGAGCGGTCGGACTGAGCGGGACGCTGTCAGGAATTAATTTCGAACAGCCCGGCTGCGCCCATGCCGCCACCGATACACATGGTGACCACACCGTATTTGGCGCCGCGACGACGGCCTTCAATCAGTAAGTGACCCGCCATGCGCGAGCCGGACATGCCGAAGGGGTGGCCGATAGAGATGGAGCCGCCGTTCACATTCAACTTGGCGTGGTCAATGCCCAGGGTGTCTTTGGAGTAAAGCACCTGGGAGGCGAAGGCTTCGTTCAGCTCCCACAGGTCGATATCGTCCACGCTCAGTCCCGCCTGCTTCAGCAGCTTGGGTACCGCGTAGACTGGACCGATGCCCATTTCGTCGGGCTCGCAGCCGCCCACCGCGAAGCCGCGAAACGTGCCGAGGATATCCAGGCCGCGCTGTTCCGCGAGCTTGCGCTCCATCAGGATCTGGGTGGAGGCCCCGTCAGACAACTGTGAGGCGTTACCGGCAGTGATGAAGTTGCTGTCGCCGCGTATCGGCGCGAGCCCGGACAGGCCTTCCAGGGTGGTGGTGGGGCGGTTGCAGTCATCGCGATCCACCACCACTTCCTGTTCCGAAGTTTCACCGGTTTCCTTGTTGGTGAGTATCATCGTGGTAGATACGGGAATGATTTCATCATCGAATTTGCCGGCCTCCTGGGCGGCGGCAGTCCGCATCTGGCTCTCCAGGGAATACTCATCCTGGTATTCACGGGACACGTTATAGCGCTGGGCGACCGTATCAGCGGTTTCGATCATCGGCATATACAGGCCGGGCCAGTCTTCGAACAACTGCGCGTCCACGATGTGTTTCTTGTTGGCGTTAGGTGCTACCAGCGAGATGCTTTCTACACCGCCGGCAGCGATAACATCAACCCCTTCGGCGATGATGCGGCCAGCCGCCGAGGCAATGGCTTGCAGACCTGAAGAGCAAAACCGGTTAATGGTGGTGCCGGAGGTGGAAGCCGGGCAACCTGCCTTAAGCGCGATATTGCGGGCCACGTTCATGCCGGTAGCCCCTTCCGGGTTGGCACAGCCAAAGATCACGTCGTCCACTTCCGCCGGATCGACTTTGGCCCGCTCCATGGCAGCTTTGAGTGTGGGTGCGCTCATGGCGGCGCCATTAGTGTTGTTAAACCCGCCGCGGAAGGACTTGGACAGACCGGTGCGGGCGGTGGATACGATGACTGCTTCTCTCATGATGCTTCCTCGCTGATTGTGTGTTTTTTGCCTGTGGGAATAATCGGGAGAGCTAGTGTACGAGCCTGAACTCGGATTAGCCAGTCGCGCAAGCGGCGTGCTGCGCGGTGAACGGTGAATGGATTTCACCGTTGCGACAGTCTATTCTGTGCAGCCTCTTTGACGGACTGCCCCCATGGATACTTTTTCCGGCCCCACCTCACACATCTATTTCTCGCAGCGCCTGCGCCTGCACTATGTGGACTGGGGAAACTCGGAGGCGCCGCCGCTATTGTTGGTACACGGCGGACGCGACCACTGTCGCAACTGGGACTGGGCGGCCCACGCCCTGCGCCAGGATTACCACGTGATTGCGCCGGACCTGCGCGGTCACGGCGACAGCCAATGGATCACCGGCGGCACCTATACCGCCACGGATTACGTCTATGACATCGCCCAGCTCATTCATCAGTTGGACCTGGAACCCCTGCGCATTGTGGGCCACTCCATGGGTGGCAATATATCCCTGCGTTACACCGGACTCTATCCGGACAAGGTCTCGAAGCTGGTTGCCATCGAGGGATTGGGGCCCTCGCCGAAGATGCTCGCTGCGATAAAGAAGCAGGAGATTGATGAAGGGTTGCGTGGCTGGATCAAGCAGCTGCGCAAGCTGTCAGGCCGGCAAACACGGCGGTATGCGACGGTGGAGGAAGCTGCCGCCCGCATGAAGGAAGCCAACCCCTATCTCTCCGTTGAGCAGGCCCGGCATCTTACCGTGCACGGGGTGAACCAGAATGAGGATGGTACCTTCAGTTGGAAATTCGATAACTACACCCGCGCCTTCCCCGCCGCGGGGATGAGCTGGGAAGATACCAGCACGGTCATGTCGCGGATTACCTGTCCGACCCTGCTGGTATACGGCGCTGAGAGCGATGCCTCCAACCCTGCGGAGGATGGCCGGGTCGAGATCTTCCAGAATGCCCGGGTGGAAACTCTGGAGGAAGCCGGGCACTGGGTACACCACGACCAGCTGGATAATTTTTTGGGCTTGTTGCGCGACTTCCTCTAGACCGCACCAACAGAATAACCACTGAACAACATAACAAGGAGAAAAAGCATGTCGGATCCCAGTCAAGATCTGTCAGCGCTGTAAAAGCCGCCGTTCCGGAAAAGGTCTGCCAGATCATCGATCAGGCTATCCAGATGCGGCGCTACCGGGATGTCCCAGTGGACGCCCCTGGCGGCCATGTACGCCAACCAGCGTCACCTGCGTTTTGCCGACGGTCCGGATGAGGTGCACCACATGGTGGTGGGTCGCGCGGAAGTACATAAATACGGACTATGGTAGGCGAGGGGCCAATGCGCAACAGGCAGGCAGAGGGGTACGACGTTCCAGCGGTAGAGAGCTGGATTGAGGCGCATGTTGAGAATCTGACACCGCCGTTTGAGTGGACCCGACTAGAGGGAGGGCACTCCAATCTGACTTATCAGTTGCAGGATGCAGCTGGCCGCCAGGCCGTCGTGCGCCGCCCACCCCAGGGCGAGTTGCTGCCCAAGGCCCATGATATGAGCCGGGAGTGGGCGTTGATCTCCGCGTTGGGTCCCATCGGTTTCCCGGTACCGGCGGCGCTGGGTTTCTGCGAAAGCCCGGATGTGACGGGGGCCTGGTTTTATGTGATGGGCCTGGTCGACGGTCGCCCCCTGTATACTGCGAAACAAACACAGGAGTGGGTACCGGCGGACAAGCGGGTCACCCTGGCCCATTCGTTTTTCGATACCCTGGCAGACCTGCACGCCCTGGACCCGGATGAGATCGCACTGGGCGAGTTGGGCAAGAAGGAAAACTATGTCGGGCGCCAGCTGAAAACCTGGTATCGGTCCTGGACCTCGTCCATGGAGCCGGCACAGTACGACGACCCGCGGGCCCATGAGCTTCAGCAGTATTTCCTGGATCATATACCGGAGCAGGGCATGGCGCGGGTGGTGCACGGCGACTACGGCTTGCACAACTGTTTGATTGGGCCGGAATCCACCGTCGCCGCAGTGATCGACTGGGAAATCTCCACCCTGGGTGATCCACTGGCGGATCTCGCCTATGCCCTCAACCCCTGGCCCGAGTCGCAGGAGGACATTGCCGCCAACCCGGATGCGGCGACCTCGGTCACCGGCTTTCCCCCGCGCAGTGAATTGGCGCAGCGTTACGCGGAACGTACCGGTTGTGACCTGGAACTGCTCGACTACTACGTGGGTTTTAATTGCTGGAAGTCAGCGGCGATTATTCACGGCGTGTACGCCCGCTATATGGAGGGCAAGAAGAGCACCGAGGGTGTCGATCTGGAAGGGCTGCGCCAACGTATCGATGGCTCACTGACGGCGGCGCAGCAAGCGGTTAACCGCTTACGCTAAGAACAGGTCGGAACCGATGACTGCAAAAGAAGCCTATGATCCGAAGTCTATCAAGGGCAGCAAGACCCCATGGCAGGCCGGAAGGTGCCAGCGGCCATTAACGCCGCATTCAGCAGTTTGTCCGCTGCAATGCTTCGCTACAGTTGCCTATCAATACCTTAGATATTCGGTGCTTATTGCTGCTTTACAGGATAAACCTTACCGTCAAATACTGTGCCCCATATTTGAATGTCCTTTAGTTTTTTTGGATTGACTTTATACGGGTCTTTCTCCAGCACAACAAAATCTGCCTTTTTGCCTGCTCGAATACTGCCTATATCATCAGCCATGCCCAAAATACGAGCGGGGCCGATCGTAATTGCACGCATAGCGTCGTCAACGGATAGTCGTTCGCTCTCGCCCATTACCCGACCTGACGCGGTGGTACGATTGATGGCCATCCATGCCAATAATAACGGTTGTGGTGGGGAAACAACGGTGTCGGCATGGATTGCCAAGGTCATGTTGTTATCGAGTATTGTTTTTAGTGGAAAACCGGTATATATCCTGTCGGTACCGAGTACCTTATCTGCGAACTGCTCTCCCACAGAAAACAACGGCCATATTAATGCCGATACGCTTGCTCCCAAGTTGGCAGCTCTACGTAAGTCTTCCGGCGAGGCCGCATTTACATGTTCAATCACATAACCATGATTGAAGCGCGGCCTTTCATTTTGTAGCTGTTGTAAAATATCAACCGCTATCTTTGCACCTTTGTCACCCATGGTATGGATATTAATCGCATAGTCTTCAGCCCACAGTGCTCGCATATATTCCAGTAATTTTTTCTTCGGCGTCATCATCTGCCCATGATGGCCATCAACATAGCCCGGCTCATTGTAAACACCTACCTGGTCTACGTAAGAGCCATCGACATATACCTTAGCTCGCTTGTCTATAAATTTTATTCGCTCAACATTGAATTGTGGCAGTTGATTCAGGAATTGAATCGCTTTTTTTTCATCATCATTAAAACGAGCAAAAACCATTTCTGCGCGAGCAGACAGGTACGTCCGCATGGGCGTATCTTGCGTATTAAATATTGGTTCAATCGTTTGCAGTTCATCTTCAGGACGTCCGCCTGAGAAAACAC
>JAPUKZ010000335.1 GCA_027295405.1 Gammaproteobacteria bacterium | reverse complement strand
CAGCTTCTTCAGGGAATGGGTCTCATTGTTGGCCTCACCCGCTTCCCCCATGCCATAGCCCTTCACGGTCATGGCCAGCACCACGGTGGGGCGATTTTCGCTGCGCACCGCCTCGGCATAGGCGGCATAGATTTTGTAGGGGTCGTGACCGCCACGATTGAGGTACATGATGTCGTTATCGGAGAGGTCTTTTACCAGCTCCAGCAATTCCGGGTACTTGCCAAAAAAATGCTCGCGGGTATAAGCGCCACCGTTGAACTTGTAGTTCTGCAGCTCACCATCGCAGACCTCGTCCATACGTCGTTGCAACAAGCCGGTTGCATCTTTCTCCAGCAACGGATCCCAGTAGCGGCCCCAAATGACCTTGTAGACTTTCCAGCCCGCTCCGCGGAATACTCCCTCCAGTTCCTGAATGATCTTGCCATTGCCGCGCACCGGCCCGTCCAGGCGCTGCAGATTGCAGTTCACCACAAAAGTCAGATTATTGAGATTTTCGCGCCCGGCCAGGGCAATCGAGCCCAGACTCTCCGGCTCGTCAGATTCGCCATCACCCATGAAACACCAGACCCGGCGATCGCCATGATCGACCAGGCCACGGCTCTGCTGGTACTTCATGACATGGGCCTGGTAAATGGCCTGGATCGGGCCCAGCCCCATGGAGACGGTGGGGAATTGCCAGTAATCCGGCATCAACAAGGGGTGTGGATACGATGACAGCCCGCCGCCGTCCACCTCGCGGCGGAAATTGTCCATCTGGTCCTCATTCAGGCGACCTTCCAGGTAAGAGCGCGCGTACATACCTGGCGCACTGTGGCCCTGGTAAAAAATCATGTCGCCCCGGTAACCCTCACCCGGCCCGCGGAAGAAGTAGTTGAAGCCTACATCGTAGAGGGTTGCGCTGGAGGAGAAACTGGAAATGTGGCCGCCCAGACCTTCGTCGTTATCATTGGCCCGCATCACCATCGCCAGTGCGTTCCACCGCACCAGTGAGCGGATACGACGTTCCATGAAAAGATCACCGGGCATGCGTCGCTCGGCGGTGGGCGGAATCGTGTTGCGGAAGGGTGTGGTGATGGCTGTTGGCAGGCGCGTGCCCACCTCAACAGCATGCTCGGACAGTTTTCCCAACAGATAGGCGACCCGCCCCGGCCCTTCATTCTTCAGCACCGCATCCAGTGCATCCAACCATTCCCGGGTTTCAGTCGGGTCCTTGTCATCAGTCATAACTATTCCTTGAAGCCACGCGGTAAGCGTGATTCAGTCGATTGTTTTCTGGGGTAAGTATAGATGTTTCCCGGCGCCGCACGAAGCGACATCGGGAGCACTAAAAAAATCGGTAAAATTTTTACAGATTTAGCAAAGAGATACAAGCTGCAGCGTCAGAAAACTCACCCATTTTCATAGTTTTTATATTTATTATCATATACTTACTCCTTCTTGTAGTTCCGGAAATAGCTCCGGAAATAGCTCCGGAAATAGTTTCGTAAATAGCTGCGTAAATAGTTTCGTAAAAAAACTACAAGAAGCCCTCGCTAAGGAATGGAATAGCCAGCTCGCTCCTGCTTGAACGCTGGCACCGAGTCCACTTCCTCACCCCGCGGGTGCTCCTGCCACCGACCATCAGCAATTACCGCCACGGCTGCGCGCTCGGTGATGGTGACCTGGCGAAACCAGTCGCGCCAGAACTGGTAATCGACGGCCTCAACCTCCCTCACCAACCGCTGTCGCGAATCAAAATCGAGCTGCCGCCTGGCAATCTCCAGCCAGAAATACTCGGACTGCTCCCACAGGTTCTTGTGCGGCAGCAAGATGTCACTGATCAATGCCTGCTTGTGACGCTCGAATTGCTGTAGCGTGATCCCCTCATCGCCCAGCGTTCCGTGCAAGAACTCCTCCACTGCCGCTGCCACCTGCACGCTGCTGACAGTAGGAGATTGCACCATGAAAGCAAGACCCGGCACATCGGCGAGTGGATACTGAAAGGCAGAGACCATGTAACCCAGCTGCTGTTCGGTGCGCAGCTGCTGGAAAAAACCCGATTTGACGATTTGGCCGCTCAGGGCGGCCAGGCCGCGCGAGGGCCAATCATTCGCGGGCGCCTGCATGTACCAAAGTAACACCGCATCATCGTGCTCCATGGGCACCGGATACACGAACTGATCACCGGGCGCCAGCTTCACCACCTGCAAGTCGGGTATCTGCCGTGGCTCGGGGTTACGCAGCAACGGCGCCAGCGCCTTTTTAACATCGGTGATGATAGTGGAGTCGTAATTACCGTTAATCAGCACATCTGCCTGAACATCGCTCCAGAATCCGTCGGCGTGTGCCTGTACTGCGTCCGGTGACAGTTCCCGCAGCGCGGCTATCAAATCCTGTTCTGCCCATTCAGCAGACATCAGCAACTGCCGGGAGGCACCCATGACCTGGCGAAACGGTCGCGCGGATTTGACGTTATCAAGTTTGCGCATCAGATCGTCGCGGATATTGTCAAAGCGCGGTGTGTCCAGGTTCGCGCTGGCGATGGAGCGGACGATCTGCTCCAGCAAAGCCAGCTGTTTGTCATCGTAGCCGTTCACCGCCAGGCTGATACCGCGACTGTGCTTGTAAATACTGAAATTGAGCCCGGCCAACCGGGCCGGATAGGTATACTCGTTGACCGCATCGCGCAGCAGGTTTACATACAGCTGGGTTGCAGCGGCCTGCTGCACGGTACTGGTGGCCACCGGTGAACGAAAGCTTACGTACAGCGCACCTTTCGGCACCCTGAATTCATCGTCCTGGCGATACCAGATATTTAGATTGCCGCGCTGCTCTACCAGCGCCGGCTTGGCCGGGTTGCCCTCCGCTATCGATTTTAGGTCCAGGTTCTCCGCAATGAACACATTCGGGGCGGGCAGGTGCATGCGGCTATCGATTGCTGCATCGTCCAGGTGGCGCCAACTGCTATCCGCAGCCGCGGCTTGTACCGAGTAGGGCGTAAAATAATACTCCGAGCTGCGATCCACCGGCACATCCTTGCCGACTACCGTAATCATCACGTTTTCGGGGGTCAAGTAAGTGCTGAGGATGCTTGCAATTTCCTCGCCCTGGTAGTCATCCATCAGGAAATTTCCGCGCAAGCTGTCCTCAGCGCTGAATGTTTGCATGTCGTTGGCCAGCGAACGCACATAACCCATGGCCTGGCTTGAGTCGCGAAAGCGGAACTGCAGGGCCGCAATGCGCCCCTGCTCCGCATAGGTATCCGGTTTCGGTCCTTCCAGTTGCAGCATGCGGAGATACTCAAACACTTTCTGCAACACCTGCTCGCGCTCCTGCATGCCGCGCCGGGTCAGTGTGACACTGACATTGAACGCCGCCCCGCCGCGGTAAGCCAGGCCAACACCCGCGCTCAGCCCCTCAGCGAGTCCCTCGGCTTTCAGTACTGAGAGCAGGCTGCCCTCCCCTTCGTGGCCAATCAGGTTACCGACATACTGCAGTGACTTGCGCCGGTAGTGCTTGCTGTAGTCGGGCACAGGAAACGATAGCCGCAGTTCCCTCTGGCTGGCCTCTGGCTGGATGTACACCAGCATTGGCAGGCTTGCCTGGTCATACAGGGGCGCCTCGATCTAGGCGATCTTCCGCTGGTGATTTGGCACAGGCTTAAACATGGGCCGCACCAACGCCTCCAACTCATCCAGGTTCTGCCGGCCGAGCACCACCAGGGCCATGAGATTGGCCGAATAATACTGTCGGTAAAAATCCAGCAAATCATCACGAATGGGCGCATCCGGGCGATCGGCCAGGGTTTCGGTGGTACCCACCCCGAGAATACTCGCGGGGTGCTGTGGATTGACAACTTCCCGGTACACATCCAGATTGCGGCGGGCATCCGTCTTGATACCCAACTGGTACTCAGCCTGCACCGCTTTCACCTCTCTCTCCACATACTGGGCATCAAACTTTGGGGAGATAAAAAATTGGGCGAAGCGATCCAGCGCCGACTCCAGCTGTGCGTGGTCTATATCGAAGAAATAGTTGGTGTGCTCGAACGCGGTATAGGCATTGTGGGAACCGCCGTGCTCGGTCACAAACTCCTCATACTCCGCAGCATCCGGATATTTTTCCGTCCCCAGGAACAACATGTGCTCCAGGAAATGCGCCAGCCCGCCGCGATCAGCAGGGTTGCTGGCGCTGCCCACGTACACATCCAGTGCCGCCGCCGCTTTCTCGGTTTGCGGGTCCGATATCAGCAATGTCCGCAAGCCGTTCTCCAGGATCAGGTAACGGTACGACTTTTCATCATTGGCGCTCTGGATGGGGATGAGCGAGCGGGCGTCCTGTTCCGGTGACTGGGCACAGGCCAGCAACAGGGTGGCGAGCAACAGCTGGGGCAACAACCAGCGTTGCCGCAGGTAGGAAGTTTGCATAAGTGACTCCGTGTCAGTCGGCCCGTTTGGGCCATGCGTTAATTACGGCTTTAACCAGGGTTGCAAGTGGTATGGCGAAGAAGACACCCCACATGCCCCAGATACCGCCGAAAAATACCACGGCGAGAATGATCGCCACCGGGTGCAGGTTCACTGCTTCCGAGAACAAAAAGGGCACCAGAACATTGCCGTCCAGCGCCTGGATGATGAAGTAGACAACCATCAGATAAGTTAATTCCGAAGTGGCACCCCACTGGGAGAGCCCGATCAGGAATACCGGGATAGTCACCACCGTGGCGCCAATATAGGGGATGATCACAGACAGCCCCACCAACAGGCCCAGCAACGCAGCGTAGTTCAAATCCAGGATGGCAAAACCGGCATAGCTGACCAGCCCCACCACCAGGATTTCAATCGCCTTGCCACGGGCGTAATTGGCGATCTGCTCATTCATTTCCACCCAGATACGGCTCAGCAGGGGCCGTTCGTGGGGCAGGAAGGCTCCCAGCCAGCCGAGGATCTGCTCGCGATCCTTGAGGAAGAAATACACCAGCAAAGGCACCAACACCACATAAATGAGGAACGTCATCAGCACGGGGATGGAGGCCAGTGAGAAAGTGACCACAGATTGGGTGATAGTGGCCATTTCTGCCTGCGCCAGACTCAGGAATGCGCTGATCTGCTGCTCTGTAATCAGGGTCGGATACTCCAGTGGCAACACCGCCAACCAGGTACGACCCTGATCAATCATTCGCGGCAGCTCGCCGAACAGACTCACCACCTGCTGCCAGATCATCGGCAACAGCACCAATAACGCGCCAAAGAAAAAACCGATAAATACGGTATAGGAACAACTCACCGCAAGCCACTCGGATGCACCCATCTGCATCAACCGGGCAGCCAGACCCTGCATCAGGAACGCCAGTACGATGGCAGCCAGCACCGGGGTCAGGATGTCGCCGATGGTGAGCAACAGAACCAGCCCCAGGCATAGCAGCACCAACAGGAGTATGGATTCCTCTTCGAAGAAGTAGCGTTCGTACCAACTCTGGAAAATCTCCAGCATAGCCTGGGTCCTGTTTAGCCTTTTTCCAGAATGTGGATGTAGGTGCCATCGCGTTCCTCGGTGCTGATCAGCCGGTGCGACGACTGCTCCGAGAACACCTCGAAATCCCTGACCGAACCCTGGTCCGTTGCGATAACGCGCAGGCGCTGTCCAGCGTCCATTCCATTCAAGGCGCGCTTGGCCAGAAGCAGCGGCATGGGACACTGCAACCCGCTTGCATCCACCTCTACGAGGGTCAAGTCAGTCAAGGGTTTTCCTGTTCGTTTTTGAGCAACCTAGTGCTGAGCCGCCAAGTATAGCGATTCACACCGCGGATTTGGAACTTTCGCTACAGTTGCGACTCACAACCCAGTCACCTACAGTAGTTGACCTTATCCGGTCAACGACCCCAGCCATACCACGTGATCAGAGTTATTGCACACATCCTGCTGGCGAGCATGATTTTCACATTCAGCCAGGCTCAGCCAGAGGAACTCAAGCTACCCAACCTGGGAGAAGCCAGTACCAGCCTGTTTTCTCCCGAGCAAGAGTACAAACTTGGGCGCGCCTGGCTGAGAATGTTTCGCAGCCAGGTACGCACGCTCGAAGACCCCATGGTGCACGATTACCTGGAGAGCCTGCTCTACACGCTGGTCACCCACAGTGAACTGGAGGATCGCCGCATCGATCTGGTGGTGGTGGAGAACCCTGTGCTGAACGCCTTTGCAGTGCCCGGCGGCGTTATCGGTGTGCATACAGGATTGATGCTGTACGCACAGAGCGAAGATGAACTGGCGACCGTACTCTCGCACGAGCTTGCTCACCTCAGCCAACGCCACTTTTCCCGCGGTGTGGAACAACAGAGGAAACAGCAACCATTCACCATGGCCGGTATGCTTGCCGGCCTGGTGTTGATCGCGACCACCGGGGGATCTGCCGGGCTGGCAGCCCTGTCGGCCTCCCAGGCGGCGGCAATCGAGTCGCAAATGCGCTTCAGCCGGGGCAACGAACAGGAGGCGGACCGCATCGGCATGCAAACCCTGGTGGCAGCCGGTATGGACCCCCACGCAGCGCCTGCCATGTTTGAACGCATGCTGGCGGCCACGCGCTACTCCAGCGGCAGTCGCACCCCGGAATTTCTGCGCACTCACCCGCTGTCCGAGAGTCGTATCGCAGATACCCGCAACCGGGCCCGGCAATACCCGAAAACCATCCGCCCGGAAAGCCTGGCTTTTCACCTGATGCGGGCCCGTATACAGATAGTTCACGCCGACACTCCACAGCGGGCAGTATCAGAGTTCCGCGGCATGCTGGATGGCAAACCACGGTCCCGCGAGGCGGCGCGTTACGGCCTGGTACTGGCGCTGAAGGCAGCGGGGCAACCGGCGGAAGCAAGACGGGAACTGGACATCTTGCTGGCCCACAATCCCGGGCAACTGGAATATATTATCGCGGGAGCCGAGATCGACATGGATATCGGCGAGGCCCAGGCCTCCATTCGCGTCCTGACCCGGGAACTGAAGCTGTATCCCGGCAATCACGCCCTGACCATGGCCTACGCCCGCGCACTGGTGCAGGATGACCAGCCCCATATTGCCGAGCAGGTGTTGTTGGAACAGAGCCGCAAGCGCCCCAATGACCCGGGTATGTGGTATCTTCTGGCTGAGGTGTCTGGCTTGTCAGGAAATATTCTCGGCGTTCACCGGGCCCGGGCTGAGTACTTCATTCTCAACGGGATCCTGGATGAGGCGGAACACCAGTTGAACTATGCCCTGCGTTTGTCCCAGAACGATTATCACACCTCTGCCCTGGTCAACCAGCGAATTAAGGATATCGCCACCCTGCGCCGCCGCATGGAGCTCTGAGTCAGGATCAGGGGTTAGCCGGCGGGGCGAGGATCAGGGCAGTCGCTACGCCATCAAAGGCGGGTTGTGCCGGGATCAGGCGTTGCCCTGCACCTTGAGGCGCAGTTGCTGGGCGAAATCGAGCATGCGCTGCAGGGGCACCATGGCCTGCTCGCCCAACACCGGATCAACAAATATCTCATTGTCATCCCGATCGAACACCGCGGCCAGGGTTTCCAGTTCATTCATGGCCATCCACGGACAGTTGGCACAGCTGCGGCAGGTCGCGCCGTGCCCCGCCGTGGGCGCGATGATCAGCTCCTTGTCGGGAACCGCCTGCTGCATTTTGTAGAAAATGCCCTGGTCCGTCGCCACGATAAACTGCTGCTGCTCCATCTCCGCCGCAGCGGCAATGATCTGGGTGGTTGATCCCACCCGGTCCGCCAGATCTATCACCGCCGCCGGCGACTCCGGGTGTACCAGTACCGCTGCCTCCGGATACACCTGTTTCAGATCGCGAAGGCCCCGCGCCTTGAATTCCTCGTGCACAATGCAAGCACCATCCCACATCAGCATATCGGCGCCTGTCTGTCGCCGCACATAGTCCCCCAGGTGCCGATCCGGCGCCCAGAGTATCTTGCGGCCCTCATCGTGCAGATACTCGGTCACATCCAGTGCAATGCTGGATGTCACCACCCAATCAGCGCGCGCCTTGACCGCGGCGGAGGTATTCGCATACACCACCACAGTGCGATCCGGGTGTTGATCACAAAAGGCAGAAAATTCATCTATAGGACAGCCCAGATCCAGTGAGCAGGTGGCCTCCAGGGTTGGCATCAACACCCGCTTGTTGGGGGTCAGGATCTTTGCAGTTTCACCCATAAATTTGACGCCGGCGACAATCAGGGTAGAGGCAGCATGGTCGCGTCCGAAGCGCGCCATTTCCAGTGAATCGCTGACACAGCCACCGGATTCTTCCGCCAGGGCCTGAATTTCAGGTGCGGTGTAGTAATGCGCCACCAGCACCGCATTTTCCCGCTGCAGCTGCGCTTTGATCCGCTCCATCAGGAAGCGCTTCTGCTCACTGGAGAGCTTGTGTTTCTCGGCATGATCCAGATGCTCTTGCACCTGACTGCGAATGATTTCCAGGCGGTCTTCGGCGATACTCATGGTGCGGCTACTGCGTGTTTCAAGGGCCGCGTATTTTATCACATACTGTTGGGCTGATGACATCCACCGCGCTGCCGCTACATTCGGCATCTCGTTTTTTGGCAGGGACAGGTGTTTTGTTGCAAGGGGGGTTCTTAACGAGATCGTGGCACCGGTAGGGGGGTCGGGGGTGGCGCCGAGAGCTGTGGGTAAGTCGCCTTTCACTTATCCACAGATATCAAGCCTCCCCTGACCCCTGCTACCGGGACCACATGCCCCGATCGAACAGTTGTACTAACCCTGCAGCGCCCTGATCTCTTCCAGCAGCGTGGACAACAACGCCGTATCCGCGGAATAAATAACCGGGCTCACACGCTCCACTTTCCCGTCAAAACGCTGCATCAGTTTTTGTGCTACTTGTGCCGGTTCACCGATCACAGCAAAGGTATGCAGCATGTCGTCATCAATCAGCGCCGCCATTTCTGCCCATTTGCCTTCCTTGGACAAGCGATTGGCTTCCAGCTGTAGCGCTTCCCAACCATGCACCGCCAACACCGGCAAATACGCCGGGGTGGACGCATAAAAGGCGATCTGGCTGCGGGCCGAGAATTCTGCAGCGGCCAATTGCTCCTCGTTCAACCCGGTTACAGTAATCGCCTGGGCGGCAATGTCGAAGTCACTGCGTTGCTTGCCGGCACTGTCAAGACCGGACTGAACCGCCGGCAGGGTTACCCGGGCCAGCGATTCAGGGGTGTGGAAAGGGTGCACGAACAAGCCCTCGCCCACTTCCGCTGCCACCTGGGTCATCAGGGGTCCGACCCCGGCGATGTAAATTTTGGGGGTTCCGTGGGGGTTGGCTCCCGGGGAGAAGGTTGGAGACATCAGTGTGTGCCGATAAAACTCACCTTCAAACTGCAGCCTGTCGCCTGTCTCCCAACTTTCCCAGATCGCTTTGATGGCGCGCACCATCTCCCGCATACGAGCCGCGGGCTTCGACCAGGGCATGTTGAAGCGCCGCACAATATGAGCCTTTACCTGAGTTCCCAAACCAAGAATAAAACGTCCACCGGAGAGCAGTTGCAGGTCGTTCGCCTGATAAGCCAGGCTCATCGGGTTGCGTGCAAAGGCGACCGCGATGGAGGTCATCAACTCCATTCGCTGGCTGTTCATCGCCGCCGCCGCGAGGGATATGAAGGGGTCATTCTGGCCTTCAAAGGTATAGGCACCGTCAAAGCCAACTGCTTCCAGTTCGGCGGCCATGGCTCCCACCCTGACCGGGTCGAACATCAATGAGGTATCAATTTTCAGCGTATTAATCTTCGACGTTTCAATCTTAGACATAGTCAATCCATCCATTCCGGCCAGTCGGCGCCGATCCGGGTCTGCCACTGGGGGCTGCGCCTTTCAAAGTAAGCCATACCGCCTTCCACCGCATCGGCTTTAGCCATGCTGTGATGCAGCGCCCGTGTTTCCAGTTCAATCAGCTGCGGCAAGGGCATATCCAGCGCCTTCCACAACATGCGTTTGTGCAAACCCATGACCAGCGGTGAGCAGTTCTCCGCCATATCCCTGGCAATTTCCATCGCGGTATCCAGCACCTGAGCCGCGGGTTGAACCCGACTCGCCAGGCCCCACTCCTGCGCTTCCGTTCCTGACAGGCGCAGCGCTCGAACGATCAATTCAAAAGCCCGCTCAAACCCGACCAGGCGCGGCAGCAGGTGCTCGACGGCAAAATCAGCGACCACCCCGCGACGATTCTGCAGTAGGCCGTACTTCCCTTCCTCGGCAAAAACACGCATATCCGCTTGCAAAGCGACCCCCAAACCGACCCCAATGGCGTGACCATTGCAGGCTGCTATCACCGGTTTGCGCACATTCCAGGCTTGAAAACTCAGTGGGCAGGAGCTGAAATCCAGCGTCTGGCCCTCGCCGGCAAAAATGTCGCCGCCACCGCTCATATCCGCTCCGGCGCAGAACGCTTTGCCCGCCCCGGTCAACACCACGACGCGGACCTCATCGTTCTCATCGCAGTGACGGTAGGCCTCGCCCAAGCCGTCCATCATGGGGCCAGTGAAGGTGTTGAGGGTTTCCGGTTGATTGAACGTAATCAAGGCTATGCCTTCGTGCACATCCACAACAATATCATCATTCATCGCCAGTTATCCCCGCCAGATCAAATGACAAGCATAATCCCCTACGCTGGTGACGCAATGACAGCTCGGGCCAAGATCGAGTATCACTTGGGGCCGGTAATATTCCCACGGAATGTAAAAAATGCCAGAAAGACTAGAAGTCTTCTTAATAATCCCGTATAACTACCTGTAATTAAACAATAAATAGGGGTGTGCAACGGGGTTCGCTAAGGGGGCGGATTCGGGACATACCTTAAAGACGGCTAACACCATTAGAGGCACTTGTGGGCCTGAAGAACATATTGATCATATCGGAAGACAAGACCGATCACTTGGTCCTGTGTTCCTCGCTGGAGCGCGCCGTACCCCAGCGTTTTAATGTCACTATCGCCACCTCCCTGGAACGTCCAATCGACGCCCTGATGGACCACAGTAATGACGCTGTCATCCTCGCGCAAGCACCAGAAACCGATTACCTGCTACGCCTGGCACAGAAAAACGAGGCATCGGTTCCCATTATCGTGCTGCTGGCCGAAGCCAGCCCGGCAACCGTAGCGCGAGTCAAGAACCTGGGTGCCCGCGATTTTCTGGTGCGCGGCAATATTCAGGATGATTTGCTACACCGCATTCTCGATTACAGCATAGAGCTGAGTGCTGCCCGCACTAGGATACAAAGCCTGTCAAACCGCGACGCTTTGACGGGCGTGCTCAATCGCACCGGTTTTCGTGCCCATGTGGAGCGTGCAATTGCCCGCTCTGAACGCCATCAGTCCAATACGGCCCTGCTCTATATCAACATAGACCGCTTCACCAATATCAATGATCAATACGGTGAGGGCGCGGGCGACCAGGCGATCAAAGTGATTGCCAAGCGACTGTCCAGCAAAAAACGCAATACCGACAGCGTGGCGCGCCTGGGTGGCGACGAGTTCGCCATTGTGCTGGAAGATGTCAGCGCCGAATCCAATGTGGATATGGTCGCCGAAAAAATGATGGCCTCAATCTCTGAGCCCATGCGCCTGAACCAGCAGCAGGTTGCAATAGAGGTGTCGATAGGGTCCGCGGTATGCCCCGAAAACGGCGGCCGCTTCGAAGACCTGGTTGAGGCGGCACGCAATGCCATGTCCCAGGCCAAGGCTGTGCCAGGCAACAAGTATTTTCGCTACACTGACCAACTGTCCTTCAACAGCAGCGGCAGCAGCAGCCTGACGGCCGACCTGCGACAAGCGGTGCGCAACGACCAGTTCGAACTGTACTACCAGCCTCGAATTGATCTCAAGAGTGAGCAGGTGGTTGGCCTCGAGGCCTTGATTCGCTGGGCCCACCCCGAGCGCGGACTGGTGCGACCGGACGAATTCCTGCCGCTGTGTGAAAACATGGGTCTGATGAAGATTATTGGGCACCGCGTGATCGAGAAGGCTTGCGCCGCCATCAACTGGCTGGATAACGCGGGTCTGGAGAACATTGACGTTGCGGTTAACGTGTCTTTCTCCCAGTTTCAGGACAATCGTTTCAGCGAGATCGTCAAGGACATCGTGGAAACTTCAGGAATAGAACCGAAACGACTGGAGTTCGAGTTGACGGAAAGTGTGGTATTGAAAAGCTTCGCGCAGACCAAGCTGCGCATGGAAGAACTTCGCAAACTGGGGCATTCCTTTTCCCTGGACGATTTCGGCACCGGTTTCTCACAACTCTCCCACATGACGGAACTGCCCATCTCGGCGCTGAAGATCGACCAGAGCTTCGTGAACGGCGCAGCAACAAACAAACAGCATAAAGCCGTGTGCATGATGATTATCGACATGGCGCAGCGCCTGGACCTTAAAGTCATCGCAGAGGGCGCAGAAGATCTGGAGCAGGTCCAGTTCCTGAAGAATGCCAACTGTCACCAGGTGCAGGGTTTTTATTACAGCCCGGCAATTCCACTGCAGCAAATTCCGCGCTTCGCCAAGGAACAGATGTATAGCCAATCCTCCTTCGAGGCTCCCTAGTAACTCAAACGATTACGGCCAGTTTGCTTGGCTTTGTAGAGCTGGACATCGGCCGCCTTGCTGACATCATCGGGCCG
>JAPUKZ010000334.1 GCA_027295405.1 Gammaproteobacteria bacterium | reverse complement strand
TATCTTTTAAGGAACAGCAGCTTAGAAAACCCATCTCCACGGCTTCCTCCGCGGTGAACACCCGGCTGGATAACAACAGGTTGTTGGCATGGGTAATGCCGATAAGGCGACCCAGCCCGGGAGAGCAGTATGAATTTGAGTAAATCGCCACTGGAATCGGATCGACCGCTGATAGTCTACCTCGACTTCAAGAGCCCCTACGCCTGGCTGGCTTTGCACCCGACGCAGGAGATGGCCAGGGAGCTTGGAATCGCGGTGGACTGGCGACCCTTTGTGCTCGATATTCCCAGCTATCTCGGTTCAGCCAGGCTCGACCCATCGGGAAAGGTCGAGGAACAGCAGCGCAGCGCCGAGCAATGGTCGGGTGTGAAATACGCCTACTACGATTGTCGGCGTTACGCCAACCTGCGGAAGATGAAGGTGCGCGGTACCGTAAAAATCTGGGATACCAACCTGGCGGCGATTGGCATGTTGTGGGCCAGGCGTCAGGGGGATGCCATTCTCGAACGCTATATGAATGCCGTGTACGAACCATTTTGGCAACGCGAGCTGGATGTGGAGGACGCGGCAGTTATCCGTGGGGTACTGCTGCAAGTCGGCGCAGATATTGAGGGCTTTGAAGACTACGCCATTGGAACGGGAACAGAGGAAAACAAAGCCTTGCAGGCGGCTGCATTTGACGCCGGCATCTTCGGTGTGCCCACCTACCTTGTCCACGGGCAGATGTATTTCGGGCGTGAGCACCTGCCGCGTATTCGCTGGCATCTGGGCGGCGCGCAAGGTCCGGCCCCGGATATCGCCTACGAATCTTCTACCGCCGCAAATAAAGCGAGAGAGCCGCTTCATCCCTTTGAGGTTTGCATCGACTTTGCCAACCCCAACAGCTATCTCGCCCTGGCCCCGACGCTGGCACTGGCCGCTGAACTCGGGCTGGCTGTTGACTGGCATCCAATTCAGACCAGAGCACGCAAAGCGGTACCCATACCGGACGATGAGAGCCGCGGCGCTCGCCACCAGCGCTTGCGCGCCGATTACCGGGCGAATGACATTGCCCGTTACGCAGCCAGAGAATTGACCGCTGCTCAAAATGAACTGAAAACTGGCGCGGCATCCATGGCCGTACTGTGGTTAAAACACGCAGCACCGGCAATGGTGGAACAGTTTGTGATCCGGGTGTTTGAAAAAGTCTGGGAGCAGGGCCTGGCTGTCGACAGCGTGGTAGCAGTAGAGACTCTGCTGCAGGAACTCGGTCATACGGCCGACGGATTTAGCCAGTACTTTGCTACAGTCGGAAGCGAGGAACTGAAAGCGGCGCAACAAGCCATGGCAGCCCGCGGCGTAATTGGCAGTCCTACCTATCTACTCGGCAACCAACCCTTCCTGGGTCGCCAGCATCTGCCGTTGATCCGGGCGCGTTTGTCCACCTGAGCCGGCGCCGAAACTACGCCGGGGTCTTCAGGAGATTATGGGGAAATTACTACCTAGCCGCCATCCGGCGACAGATTGCGGTAGCGTACCTTAAAGCTTGACTGCGCTTCCAGGCCATCAAAATCACGGGCCACCACGCGAATTTCCAGGGTGCCCTGACTGTTCGCGGGAGGATTGAACTTGAACTGCCGGGTGAAGGCATCGAAATTTACCCAGCTGGGCAATTTCCCTGCCGGCTCCTGAAATGCCAGGTACGTGAGCGCATCGCCCTCGTCCGGGTCTACAAAGGTGTCTTCGTCCATCACAAACTGGCTGATCTCGCCGGCGGGAATATCCATATCCGGCAGGGGCATGGCGACCTGCGGCGGCATATTGCCGAAATTGGTTTCAATCACTGATTGATTGCGCTTGCCGATGATCCACGAGAACCAGAACAGCAGCACCGCCAGACCCATGTTCGCCACCACAAAGCCACTCAGTTGCATGCCCAGCACTGCGCTGCCAAGGAACACGGCTGCCGCCGACAACACATCCCCGAAGCGGAAGAAAAAGGTATCTATGCAGTGTTTGCCGACATACTTCTCCTGTCGGCGAACCGGCAGGAACAGCGCGTGGCGGGTGGTGTTTTGCAGCGAGTAGCTGATGCTGTTTTCGGTGATCATCGCATAGCGCACCACCGCCAGCAGGGGAAAGATGAGTATCAGCGAATAACTCACCATCATGATCGCGGGCAATATCAGGAGGGCGCCGCGAATACCCACCTTGTCAAAAATCCGTGCCACCAGGAACAACTGGATCAGGAACCCCAACAGGGTAAACCACGCGAAATAACTGGAGTAGAAGTTGGTGATATAGGTATCCCGGCTGGCGGCCAGGTCAGCACTGGCAAACAGGGAATCGGCTGTCTGGGATACGAAGGTCGAGAGAATATACTCGCCGTTGGTGTTGATCAGGTTCATGGTGATCACGAAGAAGGCTATCATGGTCAGGTAATAGCTGCGAAATACCACCATGAAGCCTTCGGATATGGGTACCGGATGCTCGTGAAACTCGTCGGTGATAATGCTCTTTGATCCCGCCGGGACATTGCGCTCAACAAAACCACTCAACCACCAGGGCACCAACAGCAATAGGGCCGCGGAAAAGATCACACCATCGTGGCCCACAACCGGGTCCCAGCTACCGGCAACCTTGGCCCCCATATAAGCGCCGCCAGATGCGGCGGCGGCGATAACCGGGAAAATCCGCTGCCCGGATTTTATATTGTAAAGATCCGCTGAAAAGGCCCAGAACAGGGCCAGCACCATTACCGAAAAAACACCCAGCCAGACATAGAAGGGAATGGCGATACGCCAACCGGCGGCATAGGCCAGGGCGAATAACACCAGGTTGGAGATGAAGAACAACATGATGCGGCGGATCAGGAAATGCTTGTCGCCGCGCGTTCCGATCTGGTGATAGATGCGGGCAAACAGCGGCACCACTATCATCAGCACGCCCGCCTGCATGGCGTTGGTGTAGGCCTTCAGTTCCGGGTCACCTTCCGCGAGAATCAGTGGATCCCTGATCACCTTCAGTAAATAGTAG
>JAPUKZ010000333.1 GCA_027295405.1 Gammaproteobacteria bacterium | reverse complement strand
GAAGCGATGATGATCAGAGCCTCTGGCAGGCGCTCAGGGCTGTTTCGGGCGCTCAGGGCTGTTTTTCGGGCGCTCAGGGCTGTTTCTGGGCGCTCAGGGCTGTTTCGGGCGCTCAGGGCTGTTCTCAGGTGCTTTTGCAGGCCTTTTTGGCCGCTTTGATCTGCTTGCGTTCGCAATCGCTGGAAGAACTCTCACCGACGCACCACTTCTTGCGGTTGTCCCAGGCAGTCAGTGGACTGGTCTTACCGTTGGAGCACTTCACCTGGTAGCTGGCGAAAGGGGTGCCGTCGGCGCCGGCGCCGTTGGCAAGAAATACAATGCTGGTGGGTTTGGCTGCCAGGCTGTTCAGTGACAGGGTCAGCAGGGCGCTGGCGGATACAATTAGAATGAAAGTTTTCATAACATACATACCTCAAAAATGTAGTGTTAACTAGGGAACCGGGATGAATTATATGGACTCATCGCCGCCTTGCCAGTGCTACAGATCAATTAACCGGCGAAGTCCAGCGTCCGGTCTCAGCCAGGGCCGGATTAGGTTTGTAAGTGTATGAAAACTCAGTATTAATCAGATCGTTTAAAATTAAGACAGGTTTATTAAAGATTCGTAATAAACCATCGAGTTGCGTGTTTTTTGTGGGAAAAAAGCCTTTTTACAGGCTCAAAATTCTAACCACAGAAGCAGCCAGCCCAGCGCACAGTCCCATTCGCCTGCCTTATCCCAGCGGAACAGGCCGTAGAGGGATGACAGTGGCGGCAGCAGCAGGGTACAGAGAGCCCGGCTGAAATCCTCACGGGAGTTCTCGATATGCAGCAAGACCCAAAGGCGAGTAGAGCAACGGCAGCCAGGGTCATGAGCGCGGCGGAGCTTAC
The DNA here is from genome assembly GCA_027295405.1 of Gammaproteobacteria bacterium. Taxonomy (GTDB): domain Bacteria; phylum Pseudomonadota; class Gammaproteobacteria; order Pseudomonadales; family Halieaceae; genus JAPUKZ01. The sequence continues at coordinate 15,576 of JAPUKZ010000333.1, read as the reverse complement.
TTTCACAAGTACGCCAATTTTGCTGTAAATTCCGAGGCGCGAGGATGCCGCGATACTACCTGCAGCAACACGATCTCCTTGTGTGCAGGGCAACAAGTCCCGCACAATTGACGGCAAGAAAACGGGGCTCAGCTATGAAGTTTTGGCAAATGGTTACCTGGGCGGAAACCGGGCACTACTGCGAAATCGCTCGTATCGCCGAGGAAGTGGGATTCCATGGTGTGATGAATGCAGATCATGCGTTTTTTCCACAGCAGGTGAATTCCACCTATCCTTATTCGGCAGACGGCACCCCACCTATGGCCACTGACAGTGAGTATCCGGATACCTGGGTAAGCCTGGCCCAGATGGCGGCGGTAACGTCCAGATTGCTGGTTTCGACCTCTGTCTACATCCTGCCCCTGCGCAATCCCCTGGAGGTGGCCAAGGCCACCGGCAGCCTTGCCCTGATGTCCGATAATCGCTTCATTCTCGGTGCCGGCGTAGGCTGGATGAAAGAGGAATTTGATGCCTATGGCGTCGATTTCAGGACCCGCGGGAAACGCTATGACGAATGCCTTGAGTGCATCCGGCAATTGTGGACCGGTGCATGGACTGAATACCATGGTGAGCACGTGGATTTTGAACCGCTGAGAATCCTGCCAGCGCCCAGCCAGACGGTGCCAATCTATCTCGGCGGTTCCAGCGAAGTGGCGCTACGCCGCACCGCACGTATTGCCAATGGCTGGATCGGTAACGGTAACACCGTGGAGGAGGTGCCGCCGCTTATGACACGATTGCGGGAGCTGCGGCTGCAGGCGGGTCGCGAGAACGAGCCCTTTGAGACCGTGATCGGCGTGTCCGGTGCCCCCGACGTGGCTACCTACCAGCACCTGCAGGAATGCGGCATGACCTCCGGTGTGAGCCCACCCTTTGCCTTCACCCTGGGTTGGCAGTCCAGTATCGAACAGAAACGGGCGCAGATGGAGCAGTTTGCCGAACAAACTATCCGCCCCCTGGCGGATGACTAATGGGCGTCTTTTCGCTAAGGTGGGCGCCTTCATAGACTGACGATTCATTCCCATGGATCCATTCGCCGATATCAGGCCTTTCAACGACGCTGAAGTTCCCGACGCGCTCCAACGCCTGTTGGCGGACCCTGAGTTCATCGCCGCGATCACCCGCTTGCGTTTCAATTGGGCGCCGAGGCTGGTGACCCGTCTCCTGCAACCGCTGGTGCGAATGGGGCTGCGTCGGGAACTGGCCCCCGTCGACGGCGTGGAATCTCTGCAACACGTCGTCGAAGTTTATATGTCGCGCATGATCGAGGACACGACTTCCGGGGTCACGGTGTCGGGTTTGGAAAACCTGCCTGCGGACCAGGCCCACCTGTTCATGAGCAATCATCGCGACATAACCCTGGACCCGGCCTTCACTAATTATGCGCTGTACCACCAGGGGCGGGAGACGGTGCGCATCGCCATCGGCGACAATCTGCTGACCAAGCCCTATGTGTCCGACCTGATGCGCCTGAACAAGAGCTTTATTGTGCAGCGTTCCGCGCGGGGACCGCGGCAGGTGTTGAAGGCCTATCAAGGGCTGTCGGCTTATATCCGCCAATCGATCCAAACCGATCAGGTGCCGATCTGGATGGCCCAGCGTGAAGGACGGGCCAAGGACGGCATCGACCGCACCGAACCCGCTATTATTAAAATGCTGGCCATGAGCCAGGACAAGCAGCAGGAGAGCTTCGGCGAGTATATCGGCTCCCTGCGCATTGTGCCGGTGTCCATTTCCTATGAACTGGACCCCTGTGACGGGATGAAGGCCGCTGAACTGCACGCCATTGCCAGCCGTGGCGGTTATGAGAAAGCGGAGTACGAGGACGTGGCCAGCATTGCCGCCGGCATCGCCGGGCAAAAAGGCCAGGTACACGTGGCGTTCGGGCAACCCCTGGGTGCTGAACTGGACTCGGCAGACGCAGTGGCGGCTGCCATGGATAAACAGATTGTGGGCAACTACCAGTTGCACTCCACCAATCTCTACGCCTGGCGCTGGCTGCACGGAGATTCGGCGGCCCTGCCCGCAGCTGCTGAAAACGTCACCGGCAGCTTCAGCGAAGCCGAGTTTCGGCAACGTATTGAAGCCATGCCGGGTGCGCAGCAGGAGTTCGCCCTGGGAATTTACGCCAATGTCGTAGCGAGCAAACTGCAGCTGGCAGAATCAGCCGGTGCGGGAGAGTGAGCTCTTTGTTGGATGATTCGACCAAGCAGCAGATTCGCAATGCCTATTTCAGGCTGGTAGAAGAAAAATCCTTGAGTCCCCGCCGGGGACAGCGGCAGATGATTGCAGATATTGCCAATGCTCTGGCCCGGATTGGGGGCGGGGATGAAGAGGGGGCGCCCGTGTGTGTGATTGAGGCGGGCACGGGTACCGGCAAGACCATTGCCTACGCCGTGGCCGCAATTCCGGTTGCCCGGGCGCTGGGCAAGAAACTGATCATCTCAACCGCCACCATTGCCCTGCAGGAACAATTGGTCAACAAGGATTTACCCGATATCAGGCGTCACAGCGGGCTGGAATTTGACTTCGTGCTAGCCAAGGGGCGCCGCCGCTATGTGTGCCTGTCGCGGCTGGACAAGGCGCTGGATCTGGGGGCGCAGGAACAGGCGGTGATTCCACTGTATCCCGATGAGTTCATCCCGGCGGCCTCCAGCGAAGCGCTACCGGTGTATACCGAAATGCTGGATGCACTGGGGCGGGGTGAGTGGGATGGCGATCGCGACAACTGGCCGCGGGAAATTCCGGAGGACATCTGGTTTGGAGTGACCACCGACCACCGCCAGTGCACTGGTCGACGTTGCCCCAATGTGGGCCAGTGCAGTTTTTTTCGGGCGCGGGATGCCTTGCAGAACACGGACGTCATCGTCACCAATCACGATCTGGTACTGTCGGACCTGGCCCTGGGCGGTGGCGTGATCCTGTCCGCGCCGGAGGAGACCATCTACATTTTTGATGAGGGTCACCACCTGCCCGACATAGCGCTGAACCATTTTTCCGGTTTTTGCCGACTCAGTTCCAGCCAGCAATGGGCTGAGGAATGCAAAAAGCAGCTGGCCCTGGCGGCAGCCCAGCGGGGGTTTGCAGAGTTTTCGAGCATCATTAATCGGATTCCCGGGACGCTGGACGAAGTGGTGCTATGCCTGAACCAGGTGGAGCAGGTGCTGGAGGCGCTGGTGGAGCCGGAAGCCCTGGCCGGCAACTTCAACAATCAGCACTATCGCCTGCCCCACGGCCATGTTCCGGAAGGGCTGCGTTTGCCCGGTCTCAATCTGGCCCAGCTTTTCGACAAACTGGTCAGTGACTTCCAGCGCCTGGAGCGGGGCATGGAGGATGCCATGGACGGTGAACTGGCTCAGTTGGGCAAAGCCGAAGCTGAGGCCTGGTTCTCTGTGTTCGGGGCGATGCTGAGTCGCGCGGAAGGCAACCAGCAGTTGTGGCAGGCCTACGCTGTCAGCGGTGAAGCGGATGAGCCGCCCATGGCACGCTGGATAAATGTGCTCAGCGGCAATGGCCAGGCTGGCTTTGAACTGCGCTGCAGCCCGATACTGGCGGCGGGCATCCTGCAGGAATACTTGTGGGAGCGGGCGGCAGCGGTGGTGGCAACCTCGGCGACCATGACCGCCCTGAATTCCTTTGAGCGCTTCATTTTGCATTCCGGTGCGCCGCGCAGTGGAATATTCAAGGTGGTACCCAGCCCCTTTGACTACAGCAATGCCACCCTCAGGGTGCCAGCCATGGACTGTGATCCCGGTGATCCCGAGGCCCACACCCAGGCTATTATCGAACTGTTGCCAGAGCTATTGGAGGGAGAGACTGGAAGCCTGGTTTTGTTTTCTTCCCGTCGCCAGATGTCAGATGTGTACGCAGGCCTACCCGGCACCGTGCGAGAGAAAATACTGCTGCAGGGCGATTACAGCAAGCAGGAAACCCTGCGTCGCCACCGGGAGGCGATTGACGCGGGAGGCAGTAGTGCCATTTTTGGCCTCGCCAGTTTTTCCGAGGGGGTGGATCTGCCCGGCAGGTATTGCAGCCACGTGGTCATCGCGAAAATCCCCTTCGCGGTACCGGACAGCCCGCTCGAATCGGCGCTGGCGGAGTGGGTTGAAAGCCAGGGTCGGAATGCCTTCATGGAAATCAGTGTGCCCGATGCTGCCTTGCGCCTGCTGCAGGCCAGCGGCCGGCTTTTGCGTACCGAACAGGATATTGGCAAGGTGACCCTGTTGGACCGGCGTGTGGTGACCCGCCGCTACGGCAAGGCAATACTGGATTCCCTGCCGCCATTCAAGCGGGAAGTGGACTAGTGCACAGTGCCGCTGCCCTGTATTTGGGTCACTGAGTTCTTGCTGCCGGTATCCGCGGTCGCTGACTCCTGTTCCTGCAAATAGGTACGCAGGCGGCCGACCACACTGGTCATGACTTCAATAGTCTGGCTGATCTGGTCCAGCGCCATCAGGATCGTTTCCGTGTCTTTTGATGATTTCTTATCGTTGTCCATCTTCATCCCCTTGCCACTTGCGTATCCGATCTGATGCTTCAGTCCCAGCTCAAGGCGCCGCCAGTCTGGTACTCGATAACCCGGGTTTCAAAGAAGTTCTTTTCTTTCCGCAGGTCCATGATCTCGGACATCCACGGGAAGGGATTCTGGGCCCCGGCAAACTGCTCTGGCAGGCCCAATTGTGACAGGCGCCGATTGGCGATGAACTGCAGGTACTCTTCCATCATCGGCGCGTTCATGCCCAGTACACCGCGCGGCATGGTGTCGCGGGCGTATTCGATCTCCAACTGGGTGCCTTCCAGGATCATCTGTACGGCTTCCTGCTTGAACTCTTGCGTCCACAGCTGCGGGTTTTCCAGCTTGATCTGATTGATGACGTCGATACCGAAGTTGAGGTGCATGGACTCGTCGCGCAAGATGTACTGGAACTGCTCGGCGACGCCGGTCATCTTGTTGCGGCGGCCCATGGACAGAATCTGGGAGAAACCGCAGTAGAAGAAGATACCTTCGGTCACCGCGTAGAAACCAATCAGGTTCCGCAGCAGGGTCTGATCCGCTTCCTGGGTGCCGGTCTTGAAGTTGGGGTCATTCAGATCGTGGGTGTGGCTCAGGCTCCAGGCGGCCTTCTTGGCCACCGAGGGGACCTCGCGGTACATGTTGAAGACCTCTCCTTCATCCATGCCCAGGGATTCGATGCAATACTGGTAAGCATGGGTATGGATAGCTTCTTCAAAGGCCTGGCGCAGCAAATACTGGCGGCATTCCGGGTTGGTGATGTGGCGGTAGATGGCCAGTACCAGGTTGTTGGCAACCAGTGAGTCCGCAGTGGAAAAATAGCCCAGGCTGCGCAGTATGATACGGCGCTCGTCTGCAGACAGGCCGTCGCTGCTTTTCCAGGTGGCTACATCAGCGGTCATATTGATTTCCTGGGGCATCCAGTGGTTGGCGCAGCCGTCCAGGTATTTCTGCCAGGCCCAGTCGTACTTGAAGGGCACCAGCTGGTTGAGGTCGGCACGGCAATTGATCATCGCCTTTTCATCCACCGAGACCCGGGCCGCGCCCATTTCCAGCTCCTCCAGCCCCGCTGCGATATCCAGCTCTTCCAGCGCGCGGGCGGCAGCGGCAGCGGCAGCGGCGTTAATGTCGGCAGTCGATACTGCGGCAGTCGACACTGCGGCTTTTATCACGGGTGCAGCGGGCTTCTCTACGGGAGCCTCTTCGGCGTTGTATTCATCCCAACTCAACATCTCTCCTATCCCCTGTACTGATGCAGCTCTAGCTGCCGGTTCTATTACTTGTTACTGCTATTGCCTGTTACTGGCAGGCTTCGCAATCCGGATCGTCCAGAGAGCAAGCGGCCTGAACCTCTGCCGGTGCGGGCTCACCCGAAGACACTGCATTCAAGGCACCGGTATCAATGGTTGATTTCTCGGTACCGGTAGCAGCCAGTGAGCGCAGGTAGTAGGTAGTCTTCAGGCCGCGGTACCAGGCCATGCGGTAGGTCACATCGAGTTTCTTGCCGCTGGCGTTGTTGATGTAGAGATTCAGGGACTGGGCCTGGTCAATCCACTTCTGGCGCCGGCTGGCGGCATCTACCAACCAGCGTGGCTCTACCTCAAAAGCGGTGGCGTAAATCGATTTCAGATCCTTGGGAACCCGGTCAATACTCTGCACGCTGCCATCGTAGTATTTCAGGTCGTTAACCATGACCCCATCCCACAGGCCGCGCTCTTTGAGATCATTGATCAGGTAGGGATTGACCACCGTGAACTCACCCGAGAGGTTGGATTTCACATACAGGTTCTGGTAAGTCGGCTCTATTGACTGGGATACCCCGGCAATATTGGCAATAGTAGCGGTCGGTGCGATGGCCATGACATTGGAATTGCGCATGCCGCGGGTCTTCACGGCATCACGCAGGCTGTCCCAGTCCAGGGTCTGGCTCTGGTCCACCTCTATGTAGTCATTGCCACGGTTGCTGATCAGGTTGTCGAGGGTATCGATCGGCAACACGCCCTTGCTCCACAGGGAGCCATCAAAACTGGAATAACTACCGCGCTCCTCCGCCAGGGCACTGGAAGCCTGGATGGCGAAATAGCTGATGGCTTCCATAGAGCGGTCAGCAAAGCTCACCGCTGCATCGGAACCGTAGGCCAGATGCTGCTTGTAGAGTGCGTCCTGGAAACCCATCAGGCCGAGGCCGACCGGACGGTGGCGGAAATTGGAGGTGCGCGCCTGGGGAACGGAGTAGTAGTTAATGTCGATGACGTTGTCGAGCATGCGCACCGCTGTCGCCACTGTTTTCTGCAACTTGTCCAGGTCCAGACCGCTCTCGTCCACGTGCTGGGCCAGGTTAATGGAACCCAGGTTGCACACGGCGATTTCTTCCGCGCTGGTATTCAGGGTGATCTCGGTGCACAGGTTGGAGGAGTGGATCACCCCGGTGTGCTGCTGCGGTGAACGCAGGTTGCAAGGGTCCTTGAAGGTCACCCAGGGGTGCCCGGTCTCAAACAGCATACCCAGCATCTTACGCCACAGGTTCTCGGCCTTGACGGATTTGTGCAGCTTCAGTTCGCCGCTGGCGGCCAGGGCTTCGTACTGCTGGTAGCGCTCTTCGAAGGCGTGGCCGTACAGGTCGTGCAAATCAGGTACATCATTGGGCGAGAACAGGGTCCAGTTGCCACCGTCGAAAACCCGTTTCATGAACAGGTCGGGAATCCAGTTGGCGGTATTCATATCGTGGGTGCGGCGCCGGTCATCACCGGTGTTCTTGCGCAGCTCCACGAATTCCTCAATGTCCAGATGCCAGGTTTCCAGGTAGGAACAGACCGCGCCCTTGCGCTTGCCACCCTGGTTCACGGCAACGGCGGTGTCATTGACCACCTTCAGGAAGGGAACAACCCCCTGGGACTTGCCATTGGTGCCCTTGATATAGGAGCCCAGTGCCCGTACCGGGGTCCAGTCGTTGCCGAGGCCACCCGCCCACTTGGAGAGCATGGCATTGTCACGAATGGCACCGTAAATACCACTGAGGTCGTCGGGTACCGTGGTCAGGTAGCAGGAGGACAGCTGCGGGCGCAGGGTGCCGGCATTGAACAGGGTGGGGGTGGAGCACATGTAGTCGAAGGAAGACAGCAAGCGGTAGAATTCGATGGCGCGCTCGGTCTTGTTCACCTCTTCACTGGCCAGCCCCATGGCGACGCGCATGAAGAATATCTGCGGCAGCTCGAAGCGCACTTCATCGCTGTGAATAAAGTAACGGTCGTACAGGGTTTGCAGACTCAGGTAAGTGAACTGCAGATCGCGCTCGGGAAGCAGAGCCTTGCCCAGTGTATCCAGGTCGTAATCGCGCAGGGAAGGCGACACCAGTTCCAGTTCCACGCCGCGCTCGATGTACACCGGCAAAGCCCTGGCGTACAGCTCGGTCATTTCACCGAGAGTGGCGTTCTTGGCCACACCGAGGAAGCTCAGGGCTTCCGAGCGCAGGTTGTCCAGCAGCAATCTGGCTGCCGCGTAGGAATAGTTCGGCTCTTTCTCAATCAGGGTGCGGGCGGTAATCACCAGCGATGTACTCAGCTCCGCGTGGGAGACCCCGTCGTAGAGGTTTTTCAGCGCCTCCTCGATGATTTCGTTTTTACTGACATCAGCCAGGTCGGTGCAGGCCTCGCCCACAACTGTGTGGATACGATCTATGTCCAGCGGGACCCTGCTGCCATCGGCGAGCGTGATATGAATGTTGCGGTGCGGGTGCGCTTCCGCCCCGGATGGTGCTTGCTCGGACTTTTCAGTGGCACGCTCGGCGCGCTTGCGGGCGTGTTCCTCCCGGTAGATGACGTAATCGCGGGCGATCTTGTGTTCGCCGGCGCGCATCAGGGACAGTTCCACCTGGTCCTGGATATCTTCGATATGAATGGTGCCGCCAGAGGGCATACGCCGTTTAAAGGTGGCGCTGACCCTCTCTGTCAATTTCGCCACCGTCTCGTGGATGCGCGAGGAGGCCGCAGCTGTGCCTCCTTCGACCGCCAGGAACGCCTTGGTAATGGCCACCGCTATCTTGCTGTCATCGTAGGGGACAACGGTGCCGTTACGTTTGATAACCCTGATCTGGCCGGGGGCCGTGGCATTGATGTTGGCGGAAGGGGTGATTGAATCGGGTGCGACAGTCGGGTCTGTGGCAGCTGTCGCTGAGTCTATCTCTGTTTGCATCTTTACTCCGGAATTGGCCGCTGGCCTTATTCTTGTTCGGTCACTGAACGCTATCAATCGGGTTGGCATTTCCACTTTTGACAGCGAAAACGAGTGGACCGGGAGAAATCCGGGCCTGACTCCAAGCCAGTTAAAATGACCAACCACCTGGATTTCCCATGTCCCCTCTATTTTTCGTGTGACAGTTGGCCAAGGAGGCCGCTGCTCCCCTATATATTGGGGGTATTGGGAAACCTACATACAAGATAATGCGGTTTAGGCCCAAATGCAAGGCGTTTAGTCTGGGGTTTAGCTGTGGATAAGTTGTGGACAAAGTTGGTGGTCGGCGGTCGCTAACCCGACAGCCCTTGATCTATCAAAGCCTATGAAAAACAAGGGGTTGCAAGCGAAAAATTCGCTTATCTACTTTTTTCTTCTAAATAAGCCAGCTGTTATTCGTTTTTGGTTATTTAGGCCTGTCTCTGCAGCAGAAATTCCAGCAGAGCCTTCTGCGCGTGCAGTCGATTTTCCGCTTCCTCCCAGATCACGGTATCCGGGTTATCCATCAATTCGCTGCTGATTTCCTCGCCCCGGTGAGCGGGCAGGCAGTGCATGTACAGGGCGTCGCCGCGCGCCCGCGACATTAGTTCAGCGTTCACCTGATAGCCGGCAAACAACTGCAGTCTTTGTTCCTGCTCGCGCTCCTGCCCCATGGATGCATAAACATCGGTGACCACCAATGAGCAATCCCGGGCCGCCTCGGCGGGATCCTGCATGACAGCCACCCGGTCGCGATTGGCCGCCACCAGATCCGGGTCGGGTTCGAAACCGGTCGGGCAGGCTATGCGCAGCTCAAAATCAAACTGTCGGGCGGCGTTGATATAGGACTGGCACATATTGTTGCCGTCACCAATCCAGGCCACGCTGTGCCCGCTGATACTGCCACGGTGTTCGCTGAAAGTTTGCATGTCGGCGAGCAGCTGGCAGGGATGGAAGCTGTCGCTGAGGGCATTGATGACGGGTACCCTGGAGTAACTGGCAAAGCGTTCCAGGATATCGTGACCGAAAGTCCGGATCATGATGATATCCACCATTGAGGAGATCACCCGGGCACTGTCCTCCAAAGGCTCGCCGCGACCGAGTTGGGTGTCCTGGGGCGAGAGAAACATGGCATGCCCACCCAGTTGCTGCATCCCGGCTTCGAAAGAGACCCGGGTGCGGGTGGAGGATTTTTCAAAAATCATCCCCAGCACATAACCGCTGAACCGTTGTGGCGTTTCGCGGCGGTAGTGGAGTTGCTTCAACTCACTGGCGCGAGCGATCAGGGAACGGAGTTCGTCGCTACTGAAATCCAGCAGCGACAGGAAATGTCTGACACTCATAGTGGAAACCTGTAGTAAAAGCCGACACTAGGTGCTCGCGGCGCGGGAGCTATAGGCCGCGGCGAAATCCTTGATCAGGGTAATCAAAGCCTCGCTCAGCTCATTCGCCTGCTGGTCATCCATGATCAATGGCGGTAACAAGCGCACGGTGTTGCCGGCGGTGACGTTGATGAGAAAACCCTGCTGCATGGCCCGCACGACCAGTTCAGCGCAGGGTACGGCCAGTTCAATGCCCAGCATCAAACCACGGCCGCGGATGTCGGTGACCAGTTCCAGGTCACCCAGGTGCTCATTGAAGCTGGCCTGCATGCGCGCACCGAGCTCTCCGGCGCGGGTTGCCAACTGCTGTTCCTGCATGGTGTTGATGACGGCAAGGGCGGCGGCACAGGCCAGCGGGTTTCCGCCGTAGGTGGAGCCGTGATTGCCCTGGGCGAATACCGTGGCTGCATCCCCGCTGGCCAGACAGGCACTGATGGGCACGCCGTTGGCGAGCGCCTTGGCGGTGGTGATGACGTCCGGGCGTACCGCCTCGCCCTGACAGGCAAACCAGTGGCCGCTACGACACAAACCGGATTGAACTTCATCCAGCATTAGCAACCAACCCTGGTGATCACACAGCTCGCGCAATTCCCGTAAATAGCCGTCGTGGGGCACGATGACGCCGCCTTCACCCTGCAGGGGTTCCACCAGTACTGCAATCACATCAGCGTTGTTTTCGGCGATATTTTCCAGCGCCGCGATGTCGCTGTATGGCGCGCGCACAAAGCCCTGCACCAGGGGCTCAAAGCCGGCTTGAATCTTGCGGTTGCCGGTGGCCGACAGGGTGGCCATGGTACGGCCATGGAAAGAGTTTTCCATCACGATGATGGCGGGACTTTTGATACCCTGGCCGTGGCCATGCAGGCGTGCCAGTTTGATAGCGGCCTCGTTGGCTTCGGCACCGGAATTTCCGAAGAAACAGTTGTCCATAGCGGCGACCGCACAGAGTTTCTCCGCCAACTGCCGCTGCAACTCTATGTGGTAGAGGTTGGAGGTATGTATCAGTTTGCCTGCCTGCTCGGTGATTGCAGCGGTGACTGCCGGATGGCTGTGGCCGAGGGCGTTAACACCGATGCCGGCGATGGCGTCAAAATAGCGGCGGCCTTCGCTGTCGAACAGGTAAACCCCGTCGCCGTGAGTAAAGCTCACGGGCAATCTGCCGTAGGTGTTCATCAGTGCCGGTGACTCTGCGCCGGCGTCGGTCGCAGACATGGCTGCCTCCCTCAAAAACGCGAAAAGGCAGCGCTAGCTGCCCCTCCAAAAAAACGATGATATAGGCAATTGGAACAGTTCGCAATGCGCGCTTTTCCGCAAGTACGTGACCAAAAGAGCCGGGTATTTTTTTGTCAGACAGGTTACAATGGCGGCCCGTATCACTGAGCGATAAAGCACTGAACCAACGATGGACATTATCGACACGATTAAAGAGCAAATAGAAGGCAATCCCATCATTCTTTATATGAAGGGTTCCCCCAACCAGCCCCAGTGTGGATTTTCCGCGCGCACCTCCCAGGCCCTGATGGCCTGCGGTGAACGCTTCGCCTATATCGATGTGCTCAGCAATCCAGACATTCGAACCAACCTGCCCACCTACGCCAACTGGCCCACCTTCCCGCAATTGTGGGTAGCAGGAGAGCTGATTGGCGGCTGTGACATTGTGGTTGAGATGTACGAGAGCGGTGAGTTACAACTCCTGGTTAAGGAAGCCGCCGCGCAGGTGCCGGTGGACTGACCCCCGCTCTACCCCACAGTTAATGTCCACTCCCACTAGCCACGGACTGGCCAACCCCCACGCCTACCCGTACTAATAAACTAATTGATAATCAATCTCATTTAGATTAACCTCGATCGCCTCAGTACATTGAAAGACCTGAGGAGTGGTGGGTGAATAAACGGATTGTGGGCAGCGTGGTTAGCGCTGCCATGGGGCTGTCCGGTCTGGCGCTGGCCAGTGATGAGCCAATAGAGACGGTTCACATTATCGGCAGCAAGGATGACGCCAGCCGGCTGGCCGGCTCTGGCAGCGTTCTCGACCAGGACGATCTGCAAAAATTTGAATACACGGATATCCACCGTATCCTCTCCCAGGTCCCCGGCGTGTATACCCGGGACGAAGAAGGCTATGGCCTGCGGCCCAATATCAGCATTCGCGGTACCTACGGTGATCGCAGCAGTAAGTTGACCTTGATGGAGGATGGCGTGCTGATTGCCCCGGCACCTTATACCGCTTCCTCCGCCTATTATTTCCCTACCATGGGTCGTATCGCCGGAGTGGAAGTGCTCAAGGGGGCGGCGGCGATTGAGAACGGCCCCTACACCGTCGGCGGCGCCCTGAATTTGATCAGTACCCCGATTCCTCAGGAGATGAGTGGCCAGGTTACGGCGGAGATGGGTGAAGACCGGACCTACAGGCTGCACGCCAGCTACGGTGGCAGTACGGCACACTGGGGATTCTTGCTGGAAGGCCATACCCATTCCAGTGACGGTTTTTCCAGAATCGACAATTCCAGCAATGACACGGGTTTTGAGAAAGACGATCTGCTGACAAAATTGCGCTACAACACAGGCGCCCGCGGGCACTTTTACCAGCAGCTTGAACTCAAGCTGCAGTACAGTGAGGAAACCTCAGAACAAACTTACGTTGGCTTGGCCGAGGCAGATTTCAAAGGGCAGCCCTATCGTCGCTATGGGCTGTCACAAGAAGACGTAATGGACAACGAGCACAAGTCTGCGACGCTGACCCATGTAATTGAGTTCAACGAGACAGTCAGTCTGACGACGACCGCTTACTACAACGATTTTTCCCGCAACTGGTACAAGGTGGACAAGATTGATGGCGAGGGTATCGACGAGGTAATTACCTGCGCCAATGGGGGTGATTGCGCTGGCATGAGCTCGGTTTATGGCGCGTACGACCAGGCCTTCGCCAATCGGGTCCTGCACGGTGAAGCCTTCGCCGATGTCTCCTTGAAGAACAACAATCGCGACTATGAGTCCCGGGGTGTGCAGACCCGGCTCGCCGCAGAACTCGAAGCCGGCAACTGGGCCCATGCCCTGCTAGCTGGCGTGCGCTACCACGAGGATGAGGAAGTGCGACAACAGCCTGTGGATCTGTTTTTGCAAGGAGATGACGGCAGTTTTGAACTGGCCAAGGCGGGCAGCGCCGGCCGCTCCGCCAAGGAGTCAGAGGCCTGGTCCCTGTTTCTCACCGATACCATGAGCTGGAACAGCTGGGCCTTCAAGCCCGGATTGCGCTATGAGAACTATGAGATTAATGGGGTCCAGAACAGTGAGCTGTTACCCGGGTTGGGCCTGACCCGTGACCTGGAGGGTGACTGGCAGGTCCTGGCGGGTATTTACCAGGGTCACTCTCCCAGCGCCAGCGGCGACAGTAATCCGGAGACGCCAACCAATTACGAAGCCGGGCTGCGCTTTCGGAGCAGTTCCATCAACCTGGAGTTGATAGGCTTCTTCAGTGATTACGACAATATCATCGGCATCTGCACCAATTCCGGTGGGGCGGGGTCTGAACCCTGTGAGGCAGGCGACACGGAAAACGGTGGCAAGGCCGAGGTAAAAGGGCTGGAGGCGCAGGCCAGTTACGCGCTGGTTGTGGGTTCGGTGCAACTGCCGCTGGCATTGGCCTATACGTACACCCATGCGGAGTTCAAGAGTAGCTTTATCGGCCAGTCCGTATGGGGAGATGTGCACAAGGGCGACAACTTGCCCAACCTGCCCGAACATCAGCTGATGTTGAACGCGGGTTTGGTGCTGAATAATGGTGTGGGCGGCAACTTGCGCCTGAGCTGGTACGACGACACTTGCGCCACCGCGGCCTGTGCCGAGTTCGAGGAGGTGGATGCCTTCTATTCCCTGGATCTGTCTGCCTACTATGACTGGAATCCGCGCACCCGCTTCTACGTCAATATGGATAACCTGACTGATAATGATGGCGATATCGTATCGCGCCAGCCCAAGGCCGGCGCCAGGGGTCAAAAACCGCGCACCCTGCTGGCGGGAGTCCGCTACCAGTTTTAGGTGCCATTGCCTGCGGTATCAGGCGGCCTGGTGATCCTTTGGCTGGCGCCCGGTGTACCGTGCCCGTGGTCGGATCAGTCGTGACTGGGGCCTGAACTCCAGCGCGTGGGCAATATACCCATAGACCCGGGCCATGGCAAAGAGCGCGGTAAAATAGCGCGGTGGAATTCCCAGGGCGTGAAAGACTGCTCCCTTGTAAAACTCGACATTGGCGCGAATGCTGCGTCCCGGTTTTTCCAGTTGCTCAACACAGGCCGCCTCGATGGCCTCCAGGGTCGCCAGCAGGCGGGCGCTGTCCGGGTCCTTGCACAACTGTCGGGCCAGCGGTTTTAACAGGCTGGCACGCGGGTCGACGGTCCGGTACTCGCGGTGTCCCATGCCCATGATGCGCCCGCCCTCCCGCAGGCACTTGCGCACATAGTCAGCAGCCTGTTCCGGTTCTGCAACCCGCATCGCAGTTTCCAACGCGGCCTGGTCGGCCCCCCCGTGCAGCTTGCCAAACAGGGTTCCCAGTGAAGCCGAGATGCTCGCCTGGACCGGTGCCTGGGTACTCAGTGTCACGCGACCGGCGAAGGTGCCGGCGTTGTAGCTGTGCTCCATCTGCAGAATCTGGGTGGTGTCCAGTACGGCGACCTGCTCGGCGCTGGGATTGCGATCGTGCAGGGTTTTCAGGAATAGCCGGTGCGGTTCGATGCTGTGACTGTGCAGGGGCCAGTCCAGTCCCTGTTCGCGCCTGAAATAGCTGGCGATCAGGGCGGGCAGTCGAGCTGCTATGATCAATCCGTGCACTGCATCCTCACTGCGGGTGGGTAGCTCCAGACTTTCCCGCTGTTCCAGTGACAGAAGCGGCACCAGTCCCTGCAACATCAGCATGGGATGGGTGCCTTCGGGAACCGCACCCAACAGTTGCCGGTCCGAATCGCCCAGCGCTGCATGAGCGAGCAGAAAGTGCGCCAGTTGTTGTTCCTGCTGCGCGCTTGGCAACTCGCCGAAAAGCAATAGCCATATAACCTGGGGAAAGGGACGCTGGCACAGTGTCGCGATATCGTGACCGCGATAGGAGAGTCTCCCTACAACGCCCTCGACGTGGGAAATTTTCGTTGCCCCCACGACTACGCCTTCCAGCCCGGTATCGATCTCGTCCATTGCTTCCCCCACCATTGTGCGTTACTTGCAGTATAGGGTGTTACTGGTATAAGTTAAGATAATAAATCTTATATTTTGATCTAAAATACTTATCATTGCTCCGGTGACGGGCCAGGGTGGGACTATGCGTCTGGAGATGCAGGAGTTGCGGGTTTTTGCCGCAGTCATTGAGAATAATGGATTCAAACGCGCGGCGGATAAACTGCACATCAGTCAGTCTGCGGTTTCCCAGGCGGTGGCGAGTCTGGA
>JAPUKZ010000332.1 GCA_027295405.1 Gammaproteobacteria bacterium | reverse complement strand
TCTACCAGCCCCAGCAGGGGAATGGAGATATTTGAGAGTATTGCGGGCCAGGCAATATCCCATATCTTGCGCTGCAGTGGTCGACTATGTGGCATAGGTTCCGGACCTGCCCTGTGTCAAGTTAGCGAGTCTAAACTCGGTTATAATCAGGCACTTACCTTAGAAAACAAACCCTGTGTCCCTAGTGTTCTTTGCCGCATTTTCTAGTATAATCGCGCCGTTTTGTCGCGCCCCGCGGCACTAGGTTATCCGGCGAACCAGGACAGTGCCCCGTGAAGGCGGACGCAGTCAGTGTTAGGTAACTCGCGCCAGCGCGCAACAACACAGTGAGAATCTACTAGACTTCCAAGGTATGGGCACACGCCAGGTGAGACGTTTACGCCTGAGTATTGTTTTCGGGCGGCGGGGGGAAAGTAAATGAAAAAAAATGGAGACACCGGGAATGTGTTTTAAAGCGAAACGGTTGCATCGGCTGGCGCTTGGTCCGGTGCTATCGCTACTGGGTTTGACCAGCAGACTGGCCTGGTCCGATGACACCAAGGTCAATCAGATAAATATGCCGGTGAGTGTTACCGAGGTCGGCGCCTCGATCTACAACCTGCATATGACAATATTCTGGATTTGCGTGGTTATCGGGGTGCTGGTATTCGGGGTGATGTTCTACTCGATTTTCGCCCACCGCAAATCGCGGGGCGTCACTCCCTCAAACTTTCATGAGAGCACCACGGTGGAAATTGCCTGGACCGTGGTGCCCTTCCTGATCCTGCTGGTTATGGCAGTTCCCGCGACCACGACCCTGATCAACGTCTACGACACAACCGATGCAGATATGGATATCCTGATCACCGGATATCAGTGGAAATGGAAATACGAATACCTCGACGAAGCCGGCGAAAACCTGACTTTTTTCAGTAATCTGAGTACTAGTCAGGAAGAGATTTACAACCGCGAAGCGAAGGGAGAACACTACCTCCTGGAGGTTGATGAGCCGGTGGTCGTGCCGGTGAACAGCAAGGTTCGCCTACTGATAACCGCCAACGATGTGATTCACTCCTGGTGGGTGCCGGAACTGGCGGTCAAGAGAGACGCGATTCCCGGCTTTATCAATGAAACCTGGTTCCGGGCTGAGCGCGAGGGCATCTACCGAGGACAGTGCGCCGAGCTGTGCGGCAGGGACCACGGCTTTATGCCGATTGTGGTGAATGTCGTCAGTCAGCAGAAATACACGGACTGGTTGTCGGACAAGCAGGCAGAAGCCGCCGAGATCAAGGCCTTGATGGCCCAGACTTTTACCCTTGACGATTTGGTGAAACGAGGTAAAGACGTCTACGCCAGAGATTGTCAGCTCTGCCACGGAGCCAACGGTGAGGGCGGTATCGGCAAGGCAATTGCCGGCAGCTCCATTGCCACCGGCCCTGTGGCTACCCACCTGGATGTCGGCATCTACGGAGTGAGCGGAACCTCCATGCAGTCTTTTGGGAAGCAACTGAATGACGTGGACATGGCGGCGGTTATTACCTACCAGCGCAATGCCTTCGGCAACAATATGGGCGATATGGTGCAACCGCTAGACGTCTTCAACCACAAGCAAGGCCAATAGGAGGAATTCGCGATGGGAGAGCATCATCACGGCCCCGCCAAGGGCCTGAAGCGGTGGATTTTTGCCACCAATCACAAAGACATTGGAACCATGTACCTGTGGTTCAGTTTCGCCATGTTTCTGCTTGGCGGCGCTTTCGCCATGATAATCAGGGCAGAACTGTTCCAGCCGGGTCTGCAGTTGGTTGAGCCCGGGTTTTTCAACCAGATGACCACCATGCATGGATTGATCATGGTATTTGGCGCCATCATGCCGTCCTTCGTGGGCCTGGCTAACTGGATGATCCCGATGATGATCGGGGCGCCGGACATGGCCCTGCCGCGGATGAACAACCTGAGCTTCTGGATTTTGCCGCCGACTTTTCTGCTGCTCGCTTCCACCCTGTTCATGGAGGGCGGCGCCCCGGCCTTTGGCTGGACCTTCTACGCGCCGCTGTCCACCACCTATGCCCCACCCTCGGTAACGTTCTTTATCTTCGCGGTGCACCTGCTCGGCCTGTCATCGATCATGGGTTCGATCAACATCGTTGCCACGGTATGGAACCTGCGTGCGCCGGGCATGACCTGGATGAAAATGCCGCTGTTCGTGTGGACCTGGTTCATCACCGCCTACCTGCTGATCGCGGTTATGCCGGTACTGGCCGGGGCTGTCACCATGATGTTGATGGATATCCACTTCGGCACCAGCTTCTTCTCGGCAGCCGGTGGTGGTGACCCGGTCCTGTTCCAGCATGTGTTCTGGTTCTTTGGTCACCCCGAGGTTTACATCATTATCCTGCCGGCTTTCGGCGTGGTGTCGCAGATTATCCCCACTTTTGCGCGCAAGCCCCTGTTTGGCTATGACTCCATGGTCTATGCCACCGCGTCCATCGCGTTCCTGTCCTTCATCGTCTGGGCGCACCACATGTACACGGTTGGTATGCCGATTGCGGGTGAGTTGTTCTTCATGTACGCCACCTTGTTGATCGCGGTACCCACCGGGGTGAAGGTGTTCAACTGGATTACCACCATGTGGCGGGGGGCCATGACCTTTGAAACGCCAATGTTGTTCTGTATCGGTTTTGTGGTGCTGTTTACCCTGGGCGGGTTTACCGGGGTGATGCTGTCCATGGCCCCCAGTGACTTCCAGTATCACGACAGCTATTTTGTGGTTGCTCACTTCCACTATGTCATGGTGGCGGGCGCGGTGTTCTCCATGACTGGCGCGGTTTACTACTGGCTACCCAAGTGGTGCGGCAGGATGTACAGCGAACCCATGGGTAAAATCCATTTCTGGATTTCCTTCGTCGGTTTCAACCTGGCCTTCTTCCCGCAACACTTTGTGGGGCTGGCGGGTATGCCGCGTCGTATTCCCGATTATGCCTCGCAGTTCGCGGACTTCAATATGCTGTCCAGTGTCGGGGCATTCATTTATGGCGGCTCCCAGATTCTGTTCCTGTACAACGTGATCTCCACGATTGTGGCCGGTAAGCCGGTGAGCGATGACAAGGTCTGGGAAGGTGCTGAAGGACTGGAGTGGACCGTTGCCACCCCGGCACCGTTCCACACCTTTGCCGTACCCCCGCGGGTAAAGTAAAGAAGACACGATGCTGAACGCTAGCGACAAGCCGATATTCAATACCGTGGCCCGGCTACTGGTCGTGGCGCTCGCCATGTTTGCCTTCGTGTTTGTGGTCATGGTGCCGCTCTACAATGTGCTCTGCGATGCCCTTGGCATCAACGGCAAGACCGGGGGCCGCTACGAGGCGGTGGCGACGCGGGTGGATGAGTCCCGTCTGGTTACGGTGCAGTTTGTGACCACCAACAATGCCGGTATGCCCTGGGAGTTCAAGCCCTCGACAACGGCGATGAAAGTGAATCCGGGTGCCGTGAACAGTACCGTGTTCCTGGCTCGCAACCCCCTGCCCCAGGCTATGGTTGCGCAAGCGATCCCCAGCATTTCCCCGGCACGAGCGGCGCAATATTTTCACAAGACGGAGTGTTTTTGCTTCAACCAGCAGCCACTTGACGGTGAAACCAGTGCGGAACTTCCGCTACAGTTTATCGTTGATCAGGGCCTGCCGCGAGACATCCGCACCATCACCCTGTCTTACACACTATTTGACGTAACTGATATGGTAAAGGGCGCCGTGGCGACCCGATAACGGAGATTTTTCGATGGCAACTCAACAGGGTTCCGCCGTACCCGCCGGGCACGAAGAATATTATGTGCCGGAAAGCAGCGGTATGGCGATCAGCGCCACCATTGGTCTGCTACTGAGTATTTATGGTGCCGCCAGTGTGCTGAATGACATGACCTTTGGTGAGCCGGGCGCTGAAACCAACTCCTGGACGATCTTTATTTGCGGGCTGTTCTGGTTCGTGGCCACGCTGTTCATGTGGTTCCGTACCGCCATCAGGGAAAACCGCGCCGGCATGAACAGCGCCCAGCTCAAAAAATCCTACGTGTTGGGTATGTTCTGGTTCATTTTTTCCGAGGTGATGTTTTTCTTTGTCTTCTTCAGCGTCCTGTTCTATGTGCGGGTGCTGGTTGGTCCCTGGCTGGCGGGTGAGGGTGAGGCGGGCGCCATGAACCACCTGCTATGGCCGGGTTTTGAGTTCGACTGGCCGACGATGCAAACGCCCCAGGAAGCCGTTGGCGGTGCCGCCGGCCAGCCCATTGCCAATCACGGAGAGTTTTTCAGCCCGCACACCAGCATGGCATTTGGCGAGGTAGAGCACTGGTGGCACTGGCTGCCCATGTGGAACACCGTCATTCTGTTGTCATCCAGTGTTACGGTGCACATAGCGCACCTGGGCCTGCTTGAGAATAACCGCGGCAAATTGAATCTGTGGTTGGGCATCACGGTGGCGCTGGCCAGTGTTTTCCTGGCGCTGCAAGTCCTTGAGTATCACGAGGCCTATACGCTTTACGGTCTGACGTTGAATTCCGGGATCTATGGCTCCACATTTTTTATGCTCACCGGTTTCCACGGTTTCCACGTGGCGATGGGTATGACCATGTTACTGGTGCAGTGGCTGCGTTCGATTCGCGGCGGCCACTTTACCGCCGACGACCACTTTGGCTTCGAGGCGTCCAGCTGGTACTGGCACTTTGTTGATGTGGTTTGGGTAATGCTGTTCCTGTTTGTGTATATCTTCTAGGGTCGGCAACTACTCCCGGGATGGGGCTGTCTTTGTCGGTGCATCCCAGGGTGCCTGCGAACGCAGTTGGCCACTGGCGACGCCGTAAATAATCAGCAACATCAGGCCAACCGCCAGGCTGACTCTCACGCCCAGCGAGTGGAAGGTGCGGCGCTGGTGCTTGTCCCCCTGATCTGTCAGCAGGAAGTAAAGCCCACTTGCCAGGCTCACCAACAGGGCCAGCATTAACACGACGA
>JAPUKZ010000331.1 GCA_027295405.1 Gammaproteobacteria bacterium | reverse complement strand
CAGGTTAATGCGATTTTCCCGGGCGGCAATGTAATTCTGGGCAGCGCGACGGCGGTTGGCGCTGATGGCGCCGCCGGAATAAAGCGGCAGGTCCACCCGCAGTTGTATCGACTCCTGCTCCTGGGTCTGGTCCGGGGACAGTTCAAACAGGGACGTGGGTATCCGGGTCAGGTCGCCGTCGGTTTCATAGTCCGAGTAGGCAATGCTGCCACTGACCTTGGGCATGTGCTCCATCTTGCTGGCCTTGGCGTTCTGGCGGGCGGCCTCCTCGGTGTAGTGGGCCGCGGCCAGGCGGAAATTGTTGTCCAGGGCAAAATCCACCCACTCGCTGCGGTCCAGCGGCTCCGGGGGTTTGATGTCGAAATCCTTTGCCAGCAGGTGCAGGTTGGAGTGGTAGCGCCCGGTCAGCACCGACAGGCGCTCCAGGGCCACGTTCACATCGTTCTCGTCGACAATACGATCCACCCGCGACAAGTCGTGGGCGGCCTGGGCCTCGTGTACATCGGTGATGGCGATCAAGCCCACCTCAAAGCGTTGCTGGGTTTGCTCCAGTTGGCGCAGGAAGGCCCGTTCTCGCGCCTGTGACGCCTCCAGGTTATCCTGCGCGCGCAGCACCCCCAGATAGGCTCTCACCACCCGCACGATAAGGTCCTGCTGATCCGCGGCGAAAGTGGCTTCTGCCTCCTGGGTGGATTCCTTGCCGGCCTGGAATGTAAACCACGCTGGCAGGTCAAATATCGCCTGATTCAGTGAAACCTGGTAACCGTCGCGGTCTACGTCCACATTGCTGAAGGTGTCGATAGGTTCGAATGCGCCGGTGTCTTCGTTAAAGTCAATCGACTCCGCGTCCGTGTCAGTATCGGTGCGGGTGTAATCGTAGCTGGCATTGACCTGGGGCAGCAGTCGCGACAGCCCCAGGCGCTCGGTTTCCAGATTGGCCTTGTACTGGGCTTGCTGAGCCTTCAACTGGGCATCGTTTTCCAGCGCCAGTTCATAGATATCCGTGAGGGTATCCGCGCCGCTCATGGCAGAGACGAGCAGGGCCATACTGCCAATCAAGACGGGTGCCGGGAATTTCATTCGATTGAGTCCTTGCTTTATGTTGTTTTTGCTGGAAGCAGTGTAACAGCCTGAGGGCTCTCTATAATACCGTGTTCACGGGGCTGGTGAAAACATGGAATATGTCCGCAATTTGTGCAATTGTAAATGCTACACTTTAAGCTGAATACAGATTTAAGCGCGGGCAAATCACGGGCATTAAGTGACTTTTTCCCGGGTTTGGCCCGGAGCAGGGGAGGCAACCAAGGCGTGAGCCGAAAAAGCGGAAATTACTCGGTAAACCTGGCCGCAATGCACGCCACTTGCGAGTGCAATTATGCGCGCCTGCTGCAGTTGTTCCCCGACTACGAAACCTCGAACACCCGTGAATTTCAACTGCACGACGGAGCGCGGGTGCGCGTCGAGGTGGTGGAACGCTGCCGCTATACCACGCTGATGCGCGTGCAGCAGCACGGCAGTGACAGTGTCTGGTTGCTGGCGCCCCGGTTTGATCTGCGCGTCTATCACGATGCGCGCATGGTAGAGGTCACCGGCTTTCAGACCCAGCGCCAGATTGCCGCTCGCTACGAGTATCCCAACCGACTGATGCACTCCCGGGACGAGAAGTCACAGCAAAACCTGTTCCTGGCGGAATGGCTTAGCTACTGTCTGCAGCAGGGCTGCAGTACGGTCGAGGTCCCGCTACCCGTTAAGGGGGACGTGGACTCCTCATGAACTCGGCTATTCACCAGCTCGATGCAGCCGGGGATGTGCTGCGTCTGGTGCAAATCACCGATACCCATTTGCTTTGCCAACCGGGTGGCACCCTGCTGGGGCTGGATACTGATCACAGTCTGCAACAGGTCATAGACCTGGTCCTGAACCAGCGCAGTGACATGGACCTGGTTCTGGCTACCGGGGATATCTCCGACCGTGGCAGCGAAGCAGCGTATCTGCGTGCCCGCGACTATTTTGCCCGCCTGCCCGCGGAGACCGTGTGGCTGGCGGGCAATCACGACCGCCAGGATTTGATGCAGAAGGTGCTGGGTCAGGAAGGTTGTCTGGTGCGGGCGCTGCAAGCGGGTCACTGGCAGCTGGTATTGCTGAACTCGCAAATACCCGGTGAGGCAGAGGGCCAGATCGGTCAGGAGGAGCTGGATTGGCTTGAATCCTGCCTCGAGGATGCCGCGAGCAAGCAGCTCTACACCCTGATCTGCCTGCATCACCAGCCGGTCGCCATGGGTTCTGCCTGGATCGACCAGCAGCAGGTCACCGATTGTGACGCTTTTTTTGCCCTGGTGGACCGTTTCCCGCTGGTACGTGGCATACTGTGGGGCCATGTACACCAGCAACACGACAGTGAGCGCAAGGGAGTCAGGTTGATGTCCACGCCCTCTTCCTGTTTCCAGTTCGTGCCGCACAACGACGACTTCAAGGTCGACGACAAGGCGCCGGGCTATCGCTGGCTGGAGTTGCAGGCTGACGGTGGTATCGAGACCGCTGTGTGCAGGGTTGAGGGAGTTGAGTTCAAGGTGGACCTGGAGTCCCGGGGCTACCGGTAGAATAATTTTTTTACTGGCGGGCATACCGCCGGCCCTCTGAGATAAGATCACAACATGAGTCAATACACTGCTGAAGATATCGAGGTCCTGACGGGCCTTGAGCCGGTGCGCAAGCGACCGGGAATGTACACCGACACCACCCGCCCGAACCACCTGGCCCAGGAGGTCATCGACAACAGCGTGGATGAGGCGCTGTCCGGGTACGCCGATGAAATTTCGGTGGTGTTGCACCAGGACGGTTCGCTCACGGCCACGGACAACGGTCGCGGTATGCCGGTTGACATGCATCCAGAGCAGCACAAACCGGGGGTGGAGGTGATTCTCACGACCCTGCATGCGGGGGGCAAGTTTTCCAGCAAGAACTATCAGTTCAGTGGCGGTCTGCACGGGGTTGGCGTATCGGTGGTTAACGCACTCTCCACGCAACTGGAGGTGACTATACGTCGCGACGCCAAGGTCTATCAGATGGCGTTCCGCAATGGCGAGCCTGCCAGCAAGCTGGACATAATCGGCACCTGCTCCAAGCGAAATACCGGAACTTCGGTGAAGTTCACGCCAAATCCCGCGTACTTTGATTCCATCAATTTTTCCGTTCCCCGGCTCAAACATGTATTGCGGGCAAAGGCCGTCCTATGCCCGAAGCTGCGGGTGAAATTCAAGGATGAAGGCAAGGGTGAGTCACAAGAGTGGTACTACGAGGATGGCCTCACCGACTATCTCATGGACGCTACCATCGACTTTCCGGTAGTGCCCGAACAACCCTTCGTCGGCAGTTTCAGCGGCACCAACGAGGCGGTTGACTGGGCGGTGCAGTGGATGCCAGAGGGGGGCGAAGTCACCGCGGAAAGCTATGTAAACCTCATTCCGACCACCCAGGGCGGCACCCATGTGAATGGTTTGCGCACCGGCCTGCTCGATGCCATGCGCGATTTCTGCGAGCTCCGCTCGCTGTTGCCACGCGGGGTAAAACTGACCCCGGATGATATCTGGGACCGTTGCGCTTATGTACTGTCTTCCAGATTGGAAGAGCCACAGTTTTCCGGCCAGACCAAGGAGCGATTGTCATCCCGCGAAGCGGCGGCGTTCGTTTCCGGCGTTGCCAAGGATGCGTTCAGCCTGTGGTTGAACCAGCACACGGGGGCGGCGGAAAAGCTGGCGGACATGTGCATCAGCCGGGCCCAGAGCAGACTGCGCACCGCCAAGAAGGTGGAACGCAAACGGGTGACAGCGGGCCCTGCCCTGCCCGGCAAGTTGGCAGACTGCTCTGGCCAGGACCCCATGCGGGGAGAGTTGTTCCTGGTTGAGGGTGATTCCGCGGGTGGCTCGGCCAAGCAGGCCCGCGATCGGGAGTTTCAGGCGATCCTGCCACTGCGCGGCAAGATTCTGAATACCTGGGAGGTGGACTCTCAGGAAATTCTGGCCTCGCAGGAAGTACACAACATATCCATAGCGCTGGGTATTGACCCGGGCAGCGACGATCTGTCGGGTCTGCGCTATGGCAAGGTCTGCATTCTCGCCGATGCGGATTCCGATGGCTTGCACATCGCCACACTTATCTGCGCCCTGTTCGTGCGGCATTTTCATGCCCTGACACAGGCAGGCCATGTGTATGTGGCAATGCCACCCCTGTATCGAATCGACATCGGCCAGGAGGTTTACTACGCCCTGGATGAAGGCGAGAAGCAGGGCGTGCTGGATCGTATCGAGGCGGAAAAGAAGCGCGGTAAGGTCAATGTGCAGCGTTTCAAAGGCCTGGGCGAAATGAACCCGCTGCAATTGCGCGAAACCACCATGGATCCCGACACCCGGCGGCTGGTGCGGCTGGTTCTGGAATCCGGGGATGGCACCAACAAGATGCTGGACATGCTGCTGGCCAAGAAACGCTCCCCCGATCGCAAACAGTGGCTGGAGAAAAAAGGGAATCTTGCGGAAGTGGTTTGATGTGCGCTGTAGTTCGGACCACTGCGATTCCTTGCCGAAGTATTATGAAGTGCATGCAGGCTGGTACCACTCCAATTCCTCGCTGAAGTGGTGCAGCTAAGCCAGCAACCCCACGGCGGCCGCATCTGCTTCTGTATCCAGTTCCACCCGATTGCGGCCCCGGTGCTTGGCCTGGTACGGGGCCCGATCTGCAACGCGAATCATATCTCCACTTGAGCATTGCTCTCCCGGCTTGCAGGTACCAACACCAACGCTGATGGTGACCAGTGGTTGCCGAAACTGGCCTTTCCCGATCCAAATGGTTTGTCCCGCTGCGACGCAATCCGCCCTGTATTCTTATACCTGTGCGATCCAGTACTGTAGAGCCGGTCTGCCCACGGTTACAGACTGTCGTAGAGGCGCTGCAATTCGGGACTGTCCGGCACCAGGGGTTTTAGCTTGTCCGCGTAGCGGCGCGCTTCCTGTAGTCGGCCCGCCTCCCGGCAGTAATTCACCAGGGCCAGCAGGATATCAGGGTTTGCCGGTGTCGCACGGTGCAGGGATTTCAATTGCCTGATGGCGGTATCGCTGTCGCCGTAATCGTGCAGGGCAATGGCGTAAACATAGCGATGGCGAATACCGGTGTGTTCCAGTTCCGCCGCCTTCTTGAGG
>JAPUKZ010000330.1 GCA_027295405.1 Gammaproteobacteria bacterium | reverse complement strand
TCTGTGCCTTGGTACTCTTGGGGGTGCTGCGTTCTTTTTCTGCGCCTGAACCGCTGGCAGCAGACGCTCCGGAGGTGGAGTTTTCCGCGCGTCGTTCAGAGGCGATTCTGCGTGATCTCCTGCACGATGGAGTGCCACATGTCGCCGGTTCTCCCGCTAACCTCGTGGTCCTCAAGCGGATTATTTCCCACCTGGAATCCTCCGGTTACGAAGTGGATATCCAGTCCCGTTTCCACTGTAACCCGCTGTTTGGCGCCTGTAGTCCGGTAGATAACCTGATTGCCGTCAAGCCGGGTTCTGCAGGAAAGAACGCGGTATTGCTTACGGCCCACTACGACAGTGGCTGGACAGGTCCCGGAGCTGCCGACGATGCTGCCGGTACCGCAGCGGTGCTGGAAATCGCCCGCATGGCCTCAGATTTTCCCCCCTTCAAGAATGACATCATTTTCCTGCTTTCCGACTCTGAGGAAAATGGCCTGATCGGGGCAGATGCGTTTGCGCAACATCATTCGCTTTTTGCAAAAGTAAAAGTTGTCGTCAACCTGGAGGCCCGCGGGATCACCGGTTCCAGCGCCCTATTCGAAACGGGTGAGGGGAACCGCGGTATCATCCGCATGTTTGCAAAGAATGTTACTCGTCCGGTAGCCAACTCCCTGGTTAACGAGATCTACAAACGGATGCCAAACGACACCGATTATACGGTGTACAAGCGCAAAGGTGTGATGGGCCTGAACTTCGCCTTTTCACAGGGTGTGGCGGTTTATCATTCGGCAATCGACGACCCGGATCACCTGGATATCGGCAGCCTTCAGCATCACGGCGATAACGCCTGGAGCATGATGAAGGCGTTGGCAGACCGTGATCTTGACCATATCATCTCGCCGGAGGATGCCGGGTACATCGATGTTTTTGCCAGTCGGCTGTTACATTACCCCTCGAGCATCGTTCTGGGCTTGTCGCTGGTGCTCGGGGTATGGGTCCTGATCGCCATCGGCGTAGTCTTTGGCAAAGACTTGCGGATCTGGCAGTTATGCTGGGGTGTGCTGATGGTTCCGTTCCTGCTGGGCTCCATCGTGTTGGGCGGCTACCTGCTGTCATTTCCACTTGGGCACTGGCCGGATCTTCACCCGATTGAACATCCATACCCCTGGACGGGACGGTTGGCGCTGTTTGGGATGGTGCTGCTGGCCGTGTACGCCAGCTTGAAGCTGTTTTCTGGCAGGGTGTCTCCCAGTGCCATGGTGATGCTGGGCTGGGGTCTGATTTTCCTGGCTGGTATGGTGCTCGCGAGCAAGTTGCCGACGGCCGGCCACCTCACCCTGATTCCCCTGGCCATGTTTGCCTTCGGGTCTGTAATCGATATTTTCAGAAATAAGTCTCCTGCTCCTTTGCTGATGGCCACCGTGCTGGGTTTCACCGGCACTGTTTTCATTTCTTTCTATCACTATTTCATGTTGGACGTGGTACTCAATTTTGACCGGAGCCATTTCAAGATCATCCCGCTGGTGTTCATGACCCTGATCGTTCTTCCCATGCTTCTCGCGTTTGTGCGCAGCCGGGAACTGAGCTGGCAACCGGCCCGCTGGTTGCTGGTCGCAATCGCGCTGGCATGCCTGGTGCATCTCTCGCTGCCCGGGTTTACCCCGCATCGCCCCCGTGGCATGACCTTGATGTACAGCGAGGTGGAAGGCAGTGAAACCGGTCATGTTGTCCTCGAGAGTCTCGTTACCAGCTTTGATAAAGATTACGCAAGTGGGCACGGTTTCAAGTCGGTTGAATTGGATGATGGCTGGTCACAAGCCTCTGTACGTCCGGCCAGGGCCGTGCACGCTTTAAACCTTCCTGGAGTGGAAGTTAAAATACACAGTGTGCGACACGAGGAGACGGGGTGGTCTCATCGTTTTGTTTTGCATGCTCATGAAAGGCTGGAATTCCTGCTATTGGTCATCGCTAAGGAAAGCGGGCTTGACAAAGCCTGGGTGGACGGCCAGCTGGCACTGGATACTTCACTCGAGTCCAAGCACCAACGCCAAGCCGATTCACTGAGATTGGTGAATCCTGATAAAAGTTCTTTTGCAATCCGGTTACTGACCCGCAGCCCGGATGCCATCAGTCTTGCCGTCGTTACCTGGCACGAGTTGCCCGAGGTGCTGGTCGCGCCATTCATGCGAAACTGGCCGGAAGATGCGCAAGCCATGAAATATGGCCCGCGCGCGCGAAAGGTCCAACACATTACATTGGATGCACGCTAGAATTCAGCCGTCAACTGCACCCAGAATTTGGTGGTATCGCCGTAGGAGGGGCTGCCGGAATCAAAGCTGGCTGCCTTTAGCAACAGGCCGTATTTCTTCTCGAACTTGCGTGAGAATGAAACATCCACTTCGCTGCCAAAATTTCCCGGGCCTGATTGGGCGGAAAAATCATGGTACAGGACATTCCATGACCAGGCGCCAACTTTTCCCTTGGCGCCGACAAACGCGTCCTCGAGGCCCGCGCCCGGTGTGGTCAGGAACTTGTCCGCCCAGCCGTTGAACGCGTGCAGTGTCGCCAGTGGCGTACGGAAGGATTGCCCGCCAACCGCATCATCGCCCTCCAATGACTCAAAACCGCCATAGACAGTGATGGCGTCAAATTTCGCTGAGAGGTCGATACGCCAGTAATCCGCATGATAGGACGTGGTGTTGTTGGCGTTGTCTACCTGGTTTGCAAATTCAAGCGTGTATTCGATCTTGATGTCGCTTGCAGTGCTTGATCCGGTAAACCGGGCACCCCATGTGGTGCTTGATAGGCTGGCCAGATCCTCATTGTCGATGTCATACCAGTAAGCGGTCAATTTGCCGTAACCTTTGAACGTCTTGCTGACATTGACCAGATGGGTGCTCTGGCTGTGTTCGCCGGCTGTTACGTCGTTGCCAAATATCCGGTTGACCTTATCGATGTACACCCAAGTGAAGT
This sequence comes from Gammaproteobacteria bacterium, assembly GCA_027295405.1. GTDB lineage: Bacteria > Pseudomonadota > Gammaproteobacteria > Pseudomonadales > Halieaceae > JAPUKZ01. The sequence goes on along the minus strand of JAPUKZ010000330.1, from coordinate 430 downwards.
TGAAGCCGTTACCGGCAGTATGGCTGAATGAGAGTGCATCGTAGGTCTGCTCATTCTGCCGCCAAGCTACGCCACCGATAAAACGCTGATTGTCAAAAATAATGCGCTGGCGCCCGATCCGTGCCTGGCTGCCACTGCTCTTGTACTGCAGGTAGGCTTGGTTCCAGTCGTCGCCCTGGGGGTCGGCTACAACCGGGTACTGCCCGCGGTTCGGGGTATTGCCGCCGCCCTCGTTGTAGTTGTTTGCCAACAGCTCAGCGACATAATCAAACTCGACAAACATTGATAGGCTCTGCCAGTCCGGGGTCTGATAGTTCAGCCGGATGCGCAGCGTTGAAGCCGTGGCGGGGGTTTTTTAAGTTTGAGGGTGGATGGAGTCCCGGGGGGGTGTGGGGTGGATGGCGCCGCCAACCCGCGGGGGGTTTTACAG
>JAPUKZ010000033.1 GCA_027295405.1 Gammaproteobacteria bacterium | reverse complement strand
TTCTGAAACTTTCTCATTGCTTACCCTCGTTTTGCACGGGCTGCGGCAACGCACGGTGACGATGCGGCAAAGCTGTGATTAGTTGGCGATGCTGAATATAGTGATTATCAAGGGGCTGATCTATAGAAAATATTTTTAGATGCTATGCCAATGAAGATTAGCGCCAACTCTCCTCATCATCACCCGCGAGCCATTGCAACAAACCCGCAGCCGCGCCAACGAGTGCCTATTCGTTTAGCTACTTCCAGTTCTGGCTTTCGGCCCTGTATCGGCAAGATCCTGTGTGAATCATTAGTGTCCACGCCAACGCATTTTGATATGGGACTGCCTTATGGCCACCTCTGCTTTTCGCTGTTCGGGCGTTACGACGGGCGTATCGCCTGGGAGCACGCTGTGAATATCGTCGAGCTTCACCAGTTGTGCATTAGCTTTCGGCATATTGCCGGCAGCGGGGTTTTCCCGGAATATAAAGCGCATGGAGAGTGACCCCTTTGCCAAACCGGTAGTATCGACCCAGCCGGCCACCCCCGGATCGCGGTGCGCCACGATATAATAGCGCGAGCCATCGCTGGACACGGGCAGTTGGTGCCCGGTGAGACTGCTCACATAATTCTGCTGGTCCGGGCCCTCAAACCACAGGTTGCTGAGTTGGAAGCCAACATAGTGTGGCTCCACAGGCGCTGTCACCTTCACGATCATTGCCTCGTCCCGCCCCAGCTCAAAGATTCCCCCGGCGTAGAGTTGCTGCGCGCCCGCCACACCGCCCGCCGTAAACGGCGGCGCTGGTTGATTAATCCCGTTAACAGGCATATTGCGGCGCCCGTCACCGTTTACGTCGCTGCGAATCTCCAACGGCACTTCCTGTAGTAACTGCCAAAAACGGATTTGGTTGGGTAACTCTTTCGCCATTTTCTCCAGCTTTTCACTCATGTAGGCGGCGGACATTGGGGGACGCGACTCGCCCTGGGCGTCGAGTCGCACGATTTCCATATCAATCGTCTTCTCATGTTCCCAATCGGAAAAAATCTCTCTCACGGACAGAAATTGGGCGTGGCGGGTGGTTTCTGCGCCGGTAGATGGGCAGGTCATGCGTTTCTTTGACAGCAGGAAATTACCGTTGTGCTCGCTGGGCCGCTGCGGGCCAACGAGAATTTCGAATGCGCCCGCTGGGTCGACCTCCAGTTCGAAGCTGTTGACGTAGTCCAGGGTCTGGCTCATACAATTCGCCATTTCCGCCAGTTCGCCGGTGGCGCCGGGGACGTCGGTTATGGTCTGGAAAGTCACCATGCGCGGTGCTTTGGGTTCCGCCAGGCCACGCTCAGAGGTTCGCCATTCCTGTGTATTGGCGATTGAACCAGATACTTTGTAAAAGCCAGTGGAATCGATCGGGGCCTTGAGATACATGGTATCGGGGTTTTCGGCGGTCCACTTGCGCAGCATATCGATGGAACGGAAGAACTCCGGGTAGCGCGGATGGAGTCGCATTTCCATCTCGATCATGCGCCCCAGGTGACCCAACATATAGCGATAACCCTCAGACAAGTTGCGATCCGTGGGCTCGGGCGGAAAAGATGCGGGATCGCTCAGGCTTTGCTGGGCCTGCTGCAAACCCTGGGAAAACATCTCCCAACTCTTATCCAGTTGTTCGTTCGCCGTTGCCTGGCCACTGCTTAAAATCAGGGCTGTGGCCAGCCAAAATACCCTACTCATGGACATTCCTCCAAAGATGAACCAGTCAGTTTTACTGAGAGTGCTCTTTAAGCGAAGTCCTGTAGCATTCACGTCATCGTAAAGACCGCGGGCCATAAGCTCGTAGTTCAGGAATTACACACTACGCTGATCTTTGGCTTCCGACTCCACCAATTCGCGCATACCGTCGCGCCAGTCAATACGGGTCTCACCCACTAACTGGTGCATCAGCGTTGTATCGCAGGGAGTCCCCGGAATCAGCTGATCGGAATACACAAACTCTGGCTCCACACCCAACAACTCGCCCATATACTCGCACCACTGCTCCGCGCTAACGGTCTGGCTGCCACACCAGTTCACGGTAACCGGAGGGCTGGCCGCGTGATCCAGCAGATCCAGCATCTTCTCGTAATAGTCCTGCTCGTGAATCGGGTTGTAATAGCTTGGCTTGTCGCTGTACAGGTAAATGGGCTGGCCGCTGCGCAGTGCCTCCAGGTGAATCACCGGCAGCCCACCGTTGGGGCCGTAAGACACGTTCATGCGCGCGATCACCGCGGGAATGCCGAACTGTTCCGAGGTAAATTTAACGACCGCCTCCGCGGCCACCTTGGAAAAGGCGTACGTGGGACAGTGTCCCCGCATGCTGTCGCCCAGTGCGTCGGATTCTTTCAGTGGCTCCGCGCCCCGGGGCTGGTATACGGAACAGGTGGAGCTGAAGAAAAAACCCTTTACATGGCGGAAGTGGTACATCAGCTTGCCGGTGCCCACGGCATTGACCCGGATAGCCTCGTCAAAATCCTCGCCGCCCGGCACCTGGTAGGTGGCGAAATGCAATACATAGTCGTAGTCGTCGTCCAACTGGTTCAGGTCGTCGCTGGTGTAATCCAGCTTGATACAGGTTGCGCCGACGGCCTCGAGCTTATCCACGCTGCCGGGTGCGCCGAAGCGGGCGATGGCGTGGACGGTATTGTCCGATGCCAGCTTGCTAACGATGGAATAGGCCAATTGGCCGGTGGCGCCGGTTACCAGCAGTTTACTGTTTTCAATTTTCATAGCTTGCCCAGTCTGTTTGGAGTCCGTCCAGTATAAAGGTGCCACGGCAGTTGAATAAGGTGTCAAGTGCTATAGGAGTTATGCCTTTTCTTACCTTTAGATGGTCTCCGGGCTACAGGCCCAGGGTGTGAAAGCGATAAGTGCACCCTTTGATGTTACCCCAGCCAGTACCATCTTCGCCCCTTTCTCAGCAATCCGGGTAATCGCTGCATTATTGATTCTGGG
>JAPUKZ010000329.1 GCA_027295405.1 Gammaproteobacteria bacterium | reverse complement strand
TAGCGCTCATCTTCGAATACAATCGCATCATCTACCGTTTTCACGGCGCGCTTCGATCTTGCCATCAACTTCTCACATAAGCTAAAAACCGTACTCCAGTGTGAAGCAAAGCCCCTCATATTGATAATGATTTGCATCAAGATAAACCCCAACCGCAGTTGCATTCGGTCGCTCCCCGGCCCACATCAGGGACTCGATAGTGGGGGCAATGCCAGGGATAAACTCGGGGTACTGGACCAGGTTTTCTACAAGGCTGGCCAGTACAAGGTAGTGAGCATGATCATGGCCGGCGTTAGCGTGCGAAACAGGCGCCGGGACCAGCGCAGTATCCAATCGCAGCTCCCCGTATTTACTGGTAGAATGCGCGCTCTTTTTGCACCACTGAATCGAAACAAAATGGAAGAAAAATACCAATCTGGCGAGTTGGAACAGCGCGCACAGCAGTACTGGCAAGACCAGCGCAGCTTCGCCGTTCACCAGGACGACAAGCGCGAGAAATTCTACTGCCTGGCCATGCTGCCCTACCCCAGCGGCGCACTGCACATGGGGCATGTGCGCAATTACACCATCGCCGATGTCATCGCCCGCTACCACCGCATGCAGGGCCGCAACGTATTGCAGCCCATGGGCTGGGACGCCTTTGGTATGCCGGCGGAGAACGCCGCCATCGCGAACAATGTGCCGCCTGCGGCCTGGACGGCAACCAATATCGACGACATGCGCCGGCAGTTTCAACGACTGGGCTTTGCCTACGACTGGGACCGGGAACTCGCCACCTGTCACCCCGAGTACTACCGCTGGGAACAGTGGTTCTTCACCCTGCTGTTTGAAAAAGGCCTGGCCTACAAGAAAGAGGCCGAGGTGAACTGGTGCGAGACCGACCAGACGGTACTGGCCAACGAGCAGGTTGTCGACGGCTGCTGCTGGCGCTGTGATAAGCCGGTAGAGCGCCGGCAAATGAGTCAGTGGTTTATCAAGATCACCGCTTACGCGGAGGAATTGCTGGCCGACCTGGACAAGCTGGAGCAGTGGCCGGACCAGGTGCGCACCATGCAACGCAACTGGATTGGTCGTTCTGAGGGAACCAACCTGCGCTTTGGCCTGGTCACCCCACTGTTCACTGGCGAAGACTCAATGGAGGTCTATACCACCCGGCCCGACACACTGATGGGGGCGACATACGTCGCGGTGGCACCGCAGCACCCGATTGCCAAGCAGGCCGCAGAAAACAACAAGTCCCTGGCCGCATTCAATGAAAAGCAAAGCCAGGGCAAGGTCGCCGAGAAAGACATGGCCACCATGGAAAAACTGGGCATGGCCACCGGCATGAATGCCCTACATCCCCTGACCGGTGAGGAAGTGCCGATCTGGGTCGCCAATTTTGTATTGATGTCCTATGGCTCGGGTGCCGTGATGTCAGTGCCCGGCCACGATGAGCGCGATTTTGAGTTCGCCCGCAAATACCATCTGCCCATCGTACAGGTTATCGCCAGAGCCGCCGATGACCAGGCCTACGACACCACCGTCTGGAGTGACTGGTACGCCGATAAAACCGACATTGTTACCGTTAACTCCGGTGAATTCGACGGCCTCGATTTCGACAGCGCTTTCAATGCCATTGCCGACCGCCTGGAAGCCGAGGGCAAAGGCGAGCGCACCGTCAACTATCGCCTGCGCGACTGGGGGGTCTCCCGCCAGCGCTACTGGGGCGCGCCCATACCCATCATTTACTGTGATAGCTGCGGAACCGTTCCCGTGCCGGCCAAAGACCTGCCCGTGGTATTGCCGACAGATGTGGAATTTGAGGGGATTGGTTCTCCCCTCAAGAAAATGCCGGCGTTTTTCGAAACCACCTGCCCCGGCTGCGGCAAGCCGGCGACCCGGGAAACCGACACCTTCGACACCTTTATGGAGTCCTCCTGGTATTACCTGCGCTATGCCTGCGCTCGCAACGGTGACGCCATGCTCGACGGCGAGGCCAGTTACTGGGCCCCGGTAGATCAGTATGTCGGCGGCATTGAACATGCCATCCTCCATTTGCTGTACGCCCGCTTCTACCACAAACTGCTGCGCGACGAGGGCCTGGTCAATTCCGACGAACCCTTCACCCGCCTGCTGACCCAGGGCATGGTACTGAAAGATGGCGCCAAGATGTCCAAGTCCAAGGGCAACACGGTAGACCCACAGGGCCTGATCGATCGCTACGGCGCCGACACAGTGCGCCTGTTCAGCATGTTTGCCGCACCCCCGGAACAATCCCTGGAGTGGTCTGACTCGGGTGTGGAAGGTGCCCACCGCTTTCTCAAGCGACTGTGGAAACTGGTGAAGGCCCATGTGGAGGCCGGCGATCCGCAAGCGCTGAATACGGCCGACCTGGATGATACCCAAAAAGCCGTGCGCCGAAAAACCCACGAGACCATCGCCAAGGTCGATGACGACTACTGCCGCCGCCAGACCTTCAATACCGCCATCGCCGCCGTTATGGAGCTGACCAATGAACTGGGCAAGCTCAGTGACCGCAGCGGCCAGAACCTGGCGCTGGAGCGGGAAGCCCTGCGTGCCGCGGTGCTGATGCTGGCTCCCATCGTCCCCCATATCTGCCACCAACTCTGGCAAGAGCTGGGCGGCGCGGGCAGCGTGATGGACCACCCCTGGCCGGAACTCGACGAATCGGCGCTGGTCCGTGACAGCATTGAACTGGTGGTACAGGTTAACGGCAAGCTGCGCGCACGTATGGAGGTTGCCGCCAACACCGACAAAGACACCATTGAGGCCCTGGCGCTGGGCCAGGACAATGTACAGAAATTCCTGCAGGGGAATACGGTGCGGAAAGTGATTGTGGTACCGGGTAAACTGGTTAACATTGTTGCCAACTGACCCCGAGCATCCCGTGAAGAAACTGTTTGTCCAACTACTCACAGTGGCCCTGCTACCCACACTGGTGGCCTGTGGATTTCACCTGCGCGGCAGTATCGACCTGCCACCGGAATGGAAGACGCTGCACCTGTCCATAGCCAGCCCCAACAGCGAGCTCAGCAGTGAGCTGCGCGCCGGTTTTGAAGCCAACGG
>JAPUKZ010000328.1 GCA_027295405.1 Gammaproteobacteria bacterium | reverse complement strand
GGAAGTAACGGTGGTCAAAGACCGCGAAGGGATACAAAAGAACCTGCAGCGGGTGAAAAATCTTATCCATTTTGGTGTCGGCTACTTCTGGGAAGTGCCGGTCAGGCTCGTCGTGCTGCCGGAATACTTTCTGCAGGGCGTGGGCACACCCGGAAAAGGCGAAACCGGAATCGAGGACGCCATGAAGAAAGCCGTCAGCATTCCGGGTCCCGAGATTGACGAACTGGGAGAAATCGCTCAGCAGTACGAGCTCTATCTCTGCGGGGGTGGCGTAATGGAAAAGGTGCCGGAATTCCCCGACCGCTGGTTCAACACCAACTTCATCATCGGTCCTTCCGGCGATGTCGTTCTCAGGTATCACAAGTGGCATATTCCAGCATCGATCGGCCTGGGAACCAGTCCCCACGACCTGTTTGACGAATATTGCGAAAAACTCGGGGGTGACATCAAGGACCTGTTTCCGGTTGTCGATACCGCAATCGGTAAGCTGGGCACCATGACCTGCCACGACGGTTGCACGCCCGAGGTGTCCCGGGCCCTGGGGTATAACGGGGTGGAAGTGATCTGCCACCCCGGTGCCCAACAGGAAGTGGAAGGTGTTTCCGAACCCTGGGATTTCTGGATGTTCACCCGCCGCACCCGCGCCCACGACAATATGTGTTACCTGCTGGGTTCCAACTGGGGGTCGGTTAACTACGAGTATTACCCCAAAGCCTTTTGCCCGGGCAACTCCTTTGCCATCGACTACATCGGCATGGTAATGCGCCATGCACCCTACCCGCAGGAGCAGGTTCTGGCCGCCACCATCGATATTGAGGCTCTGCGCCAGCACCGCACCAAAACCATCCACAACTGCTGGGTGGATGTGCGCACCGAGGGCTTTCGCCAGATCTACGAACAACCGATCTACCCTCCCAACCGCTTCCCCGCCGGCAAGCCACCGCGCAGCCTGTCGGAGAAAGTCTCAATCTGTCAGGGGGTGTTTGACGACCTGTACGCTCGCGGACAATTTACCCCTCCCGCCGGTTACGCGGCGGAAGATATTTCCAAACTGCTGGCGGATCGGATCGAGTACGCCCAGGAAACCGGGCGCCTGAAGCGCAGTTCAAACTGACAGCCTTATTGGCGTTAATGCACGGCAACGCCTGCTCTCAACAGAGGCTGGCTGGCGGAATCACCCGGGCTGTGCTGAAATAAAACCAGAGCAAATCATCCGAGGATCAAAGCATGGGAACCTACGCACTCACCGGGGGCGCCTCCGGTATTGGCGCGGCACTGGCCGCTTCACTGAAAGAAGCCGGCCACGAGGTTATTACGGTCGACATCAAGGACGCGGATATTGTCGCCGACCTCTCCAAACCTGAGGGGCGGCAAGCTGCCGTGGCCGGTGTCAGGGAGAGAGCACCGCAAGGGCTTGACGGTCTGGTGCCATTAGCGGGAGTAGCCGGTGGTGGTCCACCGGGAACCCTGATTACCTCAGTGAATTACTTTGGCACTATTGAGTTCGTGAACGGCTTGCGCGATCTGGTCGGCCAGAAGCAGGGTACTATCGTGTTGCTGTGTTCTAACTCAGCAACCATGCAGGCACCCAACGATAAGCTGCTCAACGCCCTGCTCAGCGGCGACGAGGCAGAATCCCTGCGTATTTCCGAAGCAGAGGACAACGGTATGCACTACATGGTGGGCAAGCGCGCCATCAATTACTGGATGCGCCGCAACTGCATGGAATTCGCCAAGGCTGGCGTGCGCATGAACGCAGTCGCACCGGGTCCCATTGACACAGCGATGACCGCCCCCCTGTTCGAAGATCCCGAGATGGCGCCGGTCATGCAGGGTCTGTTGGATGCCACCCCCATGGCGCGTATGGGCCAACCGGAGGAGATTGTCAATTGCATCAACTTCCTGCTGTCACCGGAGTCCTCTTACGTGTGTGGTTCAGTGCTGTTTATTGACGGCGGCTATGACGCGCATACCCGGCAGGATCATATCTAAGCGAAACCCGGGCCTACCCCTGCCCGACTTACGGAGGCAGCGAGGAGTATCGCGAGCAGTAGCGTCAGGCAGCAGCCGGGGGTAGCCAGCGGAGTATTGGTTTTTCTCATGGCGCATAGACTACACTGCAACAATGACGGACCCAAACCTTGTGCAGGCACTTGAAAATTTCGCGCGCGACCGGAGTTCCGCGGTGGCGGGAGCGCTGATCGTGTCACAGATTGTTGATCCGGACACTGACATCGACTGGTGCCAGGCGCAGTTGCTCGCACTGGCGCAAACAATGCCCAATGACGCCAGCGCCATCGATGTCGCCCAGGTGCTGCAGGAACAGGGTTTTCATGGCTCTGAGGCGTACTACAAGTCCGAGAACAGCGCCCTGGGATACGTACTGCAAAACCGCGAGGGTATCCCCATCAGCCTGGCCATGGTGGTACTGGGTGTCTGCGAGCAGTTGGGGCTGGAAGCGACCGGCATCAATTTTCCCACCCACTTCCTGGTCTCGGTAGGCAGTACCCTGATCGATCCCTTCACCATGACGATTGCCGACCGGAGCGAATGCCAGCGCTGGCTCAAGGACAACAACCTGGACGCACGGATCGCATTCACACCGGCCTCTCCCACGGATACCGTGCTGCGCATGCTCGACAACCTGACCGGCCTGGCCCGTGCCAGCAATGACAGTGGCCGCGCCCTGGAATTATCGGACTACAAGCTGGCAATTGCCCCCGAGCTCCTGCCGATTTACCTGGAGCGGGTCGAGTTGTGGCTGGAGTTGGGTGTGGCAGACATGGCCAGGCGCGACCTGGGTTCGGCTATCGAGCTGGCGCCGGACGATGCCAGCAAAAACAAGCTGCGCGAGCGCCTGTCAGACATGGCGGATATTCAGCCGAAGTTGCATTGAATCTTTAGAAACAGACTGTTTTCCACGCGCGACTAATCTCGCAAAACCTGCCTGACTAGCCGACCCGCGCCTGCAGCACCCTGATCTGGTTGTGCAGCCAGGCGCTCAGCCAGAAGTTCACACTGCCGGTGAGCAACTGCTCATGGGCTTCGATTGCAGCGGCAACCGCGCCGACATCATCAGGGCATCGGGAGAGCACGATATCCAGCAGGTGTATCGCCTCCAGCGGTTTTTCCTCAGTCAGCTTTTGCCGCGCGCGCCCGGTCAGCACGTCGGCACCCCCGGCTAATTCCAGCAGGTCGTTGTGAATCGCCGCCTGGGGGGTGGCATAGAGTTCAGTCGTTGACTGGTGGTGGAACCAACCAGCATAATTTTCCCAGATCGCGCGCACACTCCAGGACACCTTGCCGTAACCCTGGCCGACCTCCAGTTCTGGTGGCAGCTCTATTTCTCGCATCAGGGTATGCACGTCCTTGCCCGCGTTCATGCCCTGCACGGTTGCATCGTGCACATGGAGGATGGCGCCGTGCAGCGCGGTAAGCTCCGCCTCGACCACGTCCTTACCGACCACCGGTTCGTGGTGGCCGTAGCAGAGGATCTCCGCACCGAGATCCTTCACTGTCTGCACCGCCGCGGCAACGATCAGCGCATCGCGGTAGCGGTCACCGCGGATGGTGACGAGGTTGGGAAAGTGGCCGAAGGGGCAACCGAACAGATTGCCAGTAAAACAAATCTTATGTTGGGGTAACCAGATGATAAGGGAATCGTTGGTCTCTGCGCCGGGCACCCCGATCAATTCGATATCGAGACCACCCAGAGTGAACTGGTGGCGCTGTTCAAACAGAATATCCGGTGTCGGCGCATCCTGCTCTGGAAACTCTGTGTAACCCTGTTCGGCGTAGTAGGCAAAGGCGGCGGCAAACTTGTCGGTAAACGCGAAGGCGGACCGCGCCCCCCGAAAGGCTCCCAGTCGCCCATCGTAGGCCTGGTGCTCCGGATTACCCGCCTGGGCAATCACGCTGAGACCGGGATGCTGTTGGCGAAAATAAGCGACTCCCCCGAGGTGATCCACATGGCCCTGGGTGAGGATCAGGTAGCGCACCGGGGCATCGCTGAAGCTATCGAAATTCCGTTTGATCACGGGCGCTTCCAGGCCCATTCCCGCATTGATCTGGATATTGCCTTGCGGGGTCTGAATCAGGTAGCAGTTGGAATAGGCTTCGCACAGCACAATGAAGTCGTTAATGCGCTCCCCGCCCAGCTTCGCCGGATTGGGTGCCACGGGCCGGGTCTTGTAAATGGGTTCTCTCATCTCGTCACCTTTGCCTGGTTATCTGTAGACCAGCCCTCGTTGCCGGCCAGCCATTTTATTAATACTGTCGTATTAAAAAGACACCATACCTCAATTTCATATTTAATACAACAGTATTAAATATGCTGATCTACTCAACACAGCCGGCTTAGTCGCCCTGGTTGTTTTTTGGGGTCAGTGGGTGACGAGTCCGCCCGTCTCGCTCTGCGTCCTCTTTCAGGCTTCGATCCGGACCGAAAATTTCTGGTAATAGAACGCCAGTTGTTCCCGTAGCTGGGCTGGGTCCATGGCGAAATCTCCCTTGAGGTCGTAGACAATGCGCCCGTGCTTGCCACGTGGATTATCCACCAGGTACTGATCCATGGCTGCACGGACCCCAGCAGTCATCGGCAAGCCCGCGAGAGCATAGATACGCTCGATTGTACCCACATCGTCGGCCATGAACTCATCAAACATGATGTCCAGGGTTTGTTCCGCAGGCAGCTGATCCCGATCAGTTGCACACTGGCGCAACATACGCGTGATGCGGTCCGCCCAGTAGTCGCCAATCTGATGTGGCCGAACCGGATCGCGGCTCATACGGCCGACATAAGTCTGCATGGTCAGCATAGATGTAATCACCGAAACCGGGTCGCGGTGGGGAAGCACAAACGTGGCATCGGGGAAGACGGTCTGCAGCGGGATTAACTGTTCCATATGTTGCGGCGATTTCAGTATCCAGCGCTCCGGTCCGCGCAACCACTGCAGCGCCTTTAGTGCCCGCACCAGGAAGCGGTAATGGGGCGTCTGGTCATGGGATAAATAATAGTCACGCCATCCCGGTACCAGGGCGTAGGTATCAAACAGCGACATGGAAAAATCCATACCCATGAGCTCAATCTCTTCATGGATATGATCCGCGTGCATCTCGTGCATATTCTTGAACAGCGGCATCATCTGGTCCTGTATCTCCAGTTGATCCCGGCAGCGCTGGATGCGCGGGTCTTCCTGACCCTCCGCGAGTTGTTGTTCCGAGGTGGTGGGAATCGGCTCAAGGGACTCCCAGTAGCGCAGAGAGCGCAAGCGGTCATCAACGGAGATCAGATTGAGCATGTGGGTTGTGCCACTGCGGGGTAGCCCGGCAATGATGATGGGGCGAGTGATCTCAAGCTCATCGATTTCCGGGTGACGACGATACAAGTCCTCCAGGCGACAACGTTGTACCAGGTAGCGGGTCAGTATCGCGTGTAGCGTGACACGCCCGAACGCGCTGAGATGGGTGTCGGCATTCAGGGCATCACACACACACCCGATTCGTTCAAGCAGGCCATCATCCCGGTACAGCTCGATATCACCCAATGGCTCAGCGGCGGCTCTATACAGGGCATCTACACTGATGTCGACGGCCGTTGCGCCGACCATGTCGATGATCTGCCGGGCGGTCTCCGAGTAGCGGGGAGCGGCAAGGTCCTCTATGCGGATAGCGCTTGCTGTGGCCATGATTTCTTCTTCCTGCCTGCCGGGAGATCGCCGGCAAGAATTGATCACGCGCTAAGGCGCGGCTGTCAGAGGCAACTGTCGAGCCGCGACATCAAAGGTATACAACCCCTTGAGTTCAGTCCCGCTAACAGCGGCCATGGCGTCGGCCTTAAAGACAATCAAGGCATCGGCAAAATCAGCCTCCTTCTTGTCTTTGCGAGCTATCACCTTGTCTTTGCGAGCTATCACCGGTCTGGTTTTTCGGTAGGCCTGCAAAGCCCGCCACACCGCCTGTCCGTCTTCGAACGGAATATTAGGTTCGCCAAACAAGCCATCGATTACGTCAGCAATTCCGGATCAGAAATTACAAGGAGATATCCAGGGCGGCGTAGTTCTTGTTCAAAATGGGGACGGAATAAGACTGATACCGCGGCAACATCACGTTCAGGAAATAATCAAGCGTCTTGAGTTTGTTGCCGTAAAATCGAGCCCTGGAATTTTCTTCCAGAAAATCGGCCAGACCTTCTTCATCCACGCCACTCTCCTTTTTGAGTTCTTCCAGTTTGTCGTAGGCCACCAGGCCCTGCTGCAGGAAGAAATAGCCGGCGGTCACGGCCGCCAACAGGAACATGAACGGCGTGGCGTACAGAACGGCGCCTGACAGCCCCCTTTCCTTCATCATCTCTGGAAAAGTCATGCTGCAGACTGTCATCTTGTCGTAGGCCTCTTTCCAGATTTCAACATCCTGACCCAGCCGGGCATGATTCTTGTTGGCCTCGTAGAGTTGGCCGAATTCGCCCAGGAGGGCCATGAAAAGTCTTCCCTTTTTCATGGTCATTTTACGGCCCACCAGATCCAGGGCCTGTATACCGGTGGTGCCCTCATAAATCGCGGAAATTCTGAGGTCGCGGTAATACTGCTCCATCGGAAAATCCTTGGTAAAACCGACACCGCCGAGAATCTGCATCCCGGTCCGTGTCACATCCAGTCCCGTCTCGCAGGCCCAGCCTTTGCACATCGGTGTCAGGATCTGAAATAAATCGTCCAATTCCTGCTTCTCCTTTTCGTCCTCCGTGATGTGCAATTTATCCTCGATAAAGCACGCGCCATACAACAGAGCCCTGATCGCTTCCACTCGGGCCTTCATTCCGGTCAGCGAATAACGGACATCGGGGTGCTGAATGATGGGGACGCTGGGCGCGTCCGGATCTGTTCCCAGACTGTCGATGTGGGGCCCCTGGATTCTTTCCCGGGCGTACGCGAGCGCGTTTTGATAGGCGGCACTGGCGATTCCCAGCCCCATGCCGGCCACGCTGATACGCTCGGTGTTCATCATCTGAAACATATAGCGCATGCCTTCTCCCCGCTCGCCGAGCAGGTCGCCGTAACAC
>JAPUKZ010000327.1 GCA_027295405.1 Gammaproteobacteria bacterium | reverse complement strand
CTGATATCCGCCCGCTCATCCCCACTCCATTCGGGAAACAATTGCCGTGACTTCACATCGATCTCGCCCTGATACTCCAACTGCCCCAGCATGATGGACGTCAGGCTCTTGCCCATGGACCAGCCCAGCAAGGGCGTGGCTGCGTCGAAGCCCGTTGCATAAGATTCTGCAAGTATGGCACCACCGCCCACTACCAGCAGGGCGCGGGTTTCCAGCCCGGCGCGATTATCTGCACCCAGCAGTTGATCGAGGCTGCGCTGCAAGCCGGGAACGATCGAATCGACCCGCGAGCCAGCCGGCCAGGCTTCATCGCTGGCCGGGATGTGCAGCGCGCGCACAGCATCCAGCGCGCTGGTATCGCCAATATCGAGGGTGCAGCCCAGCCTCTCGCGAAACCGGGCGGACCTGTAACCGAAGCCGAACATGGAGGCGGTGCTGGTCTTGCGAACAGTGTCGTAGCCAATCTCCAGCAGACGGTTCGCCGGCGAGTAGGAGGCCACATCTTCGAACACCTGCTGCTCGCTGAGCCCGGAGATATACCGTCCCGAACAGGCCAACTTGGCTGCCATGCCGGTGGCGACCTCGACGGCTGCCGGTAAATGTTGTGGGGAAACACCCATCAGCGGTTTCATCAACACCACCAGACCGACCAGTGGAACCAGGGAAATGACAAGCCACTTGCGCATTAGAAGTTGCCCGGGGGCAGGCCATTGCGGAACAGCGCCAGCGCATTGCCGCCCATGACTGCCCGGATTTCCGCGTCGGTGAACCCCTGAACGAGCAGTTCCTCGGTCAACAGTGAAAGCTCGCTGGTATCGAAGCGGGTCACCACCGCACCGTCGAAATCCGAGCCCAGTGCCAGGTGTTCGACACCCACCAGGTCGCGGACATGGGACATGGCCGCCACAATACCCTGTGGGGTCGTATCACATACCGCACCCTCCCAATAGCCAATACCCATCAATCCGCCATTCGCCGCGATGCGACGAATCTGCTCATCCGACAGATTGCGGTTGACGTCACAGGTCGCTTTGACACCCGTATGCGAGACCACCACAGGCCGCGAGGCAATCGCCAGCACATCATCGATCGCAGCCGGGCTGGAATGGGCGATATCCACCACCATACCCAGGGCCTCGGCCCTCAACACCACCTCCCGTCCTAAATCCGTCAAGCCGTATTTTTCCATGCCGTGCATGGAACCGGCGACTTCATTGTCAAAAAAGTGGGCCAGGCCGATCATCCGAAACCCGGCATCAAACAGGCCATCCAGGTTCTCGATCCGGCCCTCCAGGGCGTGGGCGCCCTCCAGGCCCAGCAGGGCGCCAACGGGCCGTGCCTGGCCCTCCCTGGCAGCGACCAGTGACTCGATATCGGCAATGCTTCGAATTATCCTCAGCTGACCTTCGGCGGCAGCTTCCAGTCGCTTCAGTTTTTCTGCATGGAACAGCGCTCGCTGATACAGACTGGTCCAGGTAGCTACAGGTTGTAGCCCGGCAATCACCAGGGCTGTCAGGTTATCCGTATCACCCGGGTTGGCATCGTAGTTCAACCCGCGTGGCGTCTTGGTCGGTGAACCGAACACCTGCAGAGCGACGTTGCCGGCTTGCAGGCGGGGCACATCCACCTGGCCGTGGTCCAGCCACTGGGTCAAATCCCGGCGCCACAGCAGAGGATCGGCGTGCAGATCGGCAACGAACAAACTCTCGTGCAAGGCCTCCGCCCGGGGAGATATTTCTACTGCCAGGCGGTCCTCTACACGGTTCATCCTTCGGTCCATCAACCCGGGCAAAGCACCGAAAGTCACAATCAGGACCAGCACCAACAGCAGGATGGAAATCTTTATCTTTGACATGTTCACCGGTACTCCCTTGTAACAGCAAAGTGGAAAATTCTTGTTGGCGGGCAGCAGTATATTCTAGCAGCGTGTTGAAAAAGCCTCAGGCGAGTGCGAGACAAGGCAAAAACAAGCGAAAATGCGCAGTTTACACGCCAGTAAATGAGCAATTTGAGCTTGTTTTTAACGCAGTATCGTGCCGCCTGAGGGTTTTTCAGCATGCTGCTAGCGCGTCAGTCGGTAGATCAGTAAAGCTGCTCTCTTGGTAGTAGCGGCAAGCGTCGACAACTCGATGCCCTCGTCCATGGTGTGACCGCCCCAACCCACCGGCCCCATCCCCGCCAGGGAGGCTTCCACATCAGCGGCGACAAAGGAAATGTCAGCGGCACCACGCTCGCTGGGGTCCAGCGGTTCAACCGCGCCCATCCCCAGCTCCTCTGACACCTCGCCCATCTTCTGCATCAGGGCGCGATTGCCGGGGGTGGGCTCCATCGCCGGATAACCGTCGCTGAAGCTGATGCGTGCCTGCGTTTGCGGCAGTGACTGCGCGACAATCTTGCGCATTCTGTCACGAGCATTTGTCTTCTGCGCCTCGGAGAGGAAACGCAGGTCACCGACGACGATAGCCGTCTGCGCGATGACATTGGTTTTACCAAAGGCGTCGCCGCCGCTGGTCGCCTTGTCGAAATCGGCCTGGGTGCCACCGACAATGACACCGGGGTTGAAGGTCAGGTATTGCTCGCCGGCAAGCTCCTCGTAGAAGCTGCTGAGTATACGGCTGGTTTCGTAGATGGCACCGGCCCCGTATCCCGGCTGGAAAATCTGCGACGAGTGGGCACGTCGACCCTCCACTTCCAGTCGCCAGCCACTGGCACCGCGACGGGCAATGGTTGCCATGTGTAAATCCCGAACGCCCGCTTCGAAACCCAACGCAATATCAGCTTTTATTCCCGCCGCAATTAGGTCGCGACGGGCGACCTCCAGTGGGCGCCCCGCGCTTTCTTCATCGCCGGTGAAGATCACAGTAATCCCGACGTTTTCCAGGGCACCTATTTCCTGTAAAGCCCTGAGGGCAAAAAGTACTACTGCATTGCCGCCCTTCATGTCCTCAACTCCGGGTCCATAGGCCTTGCCATCTTCAATGCGCATTTTCTGGAAGGGGCTGTCCACCTCAAACACCGTATCAAGATGCCCGATAAGCAGTACATGTTTGCCCTGGTCGCCGTCACGCTCGGCGACGAAGTGAGGACCACGACCCATCTCCACCGGCTGCTCGACCACCCGGACGCGAAAGCCGATGGCCTCGAACTCCCCGGCGTACAGCTTCGCCAACTT
>JAPUKZ010000326.1 GCA_027295405.1 Gammaproteobacteria bacterium | reverse complement strand
CCTGCCGCCACCTCCATAAACGCGCCCTTATGTTCGCCAGAGAACTATTGGCCCCCTGACGCCCCTCTATCGAGGTAACATCAACAACGGACTTGGCCGGTTCCACGATATGAGCGTCAGCGCTGTTAGTTTTCCTCATCGGGCATAAAGACCATGCTTTGTTTTCGTCGCAGGACTGAGAGAGCGCAGCCACTGTCTGAGCGCCTTCTGCGAGTTTGGCGAAGCGCAGTCCTGCGACGAAAACAATGGTCAGCCCAGTGAGGAAAACTAACAGTGCTGACGCGGCAATCTCGCTCCCATGTCCGGTTAGAACAACTGAAACCGCGGCCAACACAGCTGCCAGTTAGCAAAATCACCCGGAAACCGGCTCACTCATGCAACAACCGGGTTAGCGCTGTGGCAGGATATCCTTGAGCCGCTCGCGTGCCGCACGCACGACGCGCTCGGTGGTGGCCCAGTCGATGCAAGCATCGGTAATGGATACCCCGTACCTGAGTTGGGACGGATCGTCACCGAGGATCTGGTTGCCCGCTTCGATATTACTCTCCAGCATCATCCCGATGATCGAGCGATTTCCCTCCAGCACCTGATTGGTAACGTTGTCCATCACCAGGGGCTGCAATTCCGGGTCCTTGTAAGAGTTGGCATGGGAGCAGTCCACGATGATATTGGTGGACAGGCCCGCCTTGGACAACACCTCTTCGCACAGCTTGATGTGCACCGAATCATAATTCGGACCCCGGGAGCCGCCCCGTAACACGATATGGCCGTAGCCATTGCCGCTGGTTTCAATAATGGCGACCTGGCCGAGGTTGTTGATACCCAGAAAACGATGCGGATTGGCCACTGACCTCAGCGCATTCACGGCGACCTCCAGCCCGCCGTCAGTGCCATTTTTGAAGCCCACCGCGCAGGAAAGGCCACTGGCCATCTCGCGATGAGTCTGGGACTCGGTGGTGCGCGCGCCGATGGCGGACCAGCTGATGCAATCCTGCAGATACTGGGGTGAAATCGGATCCAGGGCCTCGGTGGAGGTGGGCAAGCCCAGTTCGAGAATATCCAGCAACAACTTGCGACCGGTACGCAGCCCCTCTTCGATTTTGAAGGAATCGTTGAGGTGGGGGTCGTTGATCAGGCCTTTCCAACCCACTGTGGTGCGAGGTTTTTCAAAGTACACGCGCATGACCAGGTACAGGGTGTCCGAGACTTCCTCCGCCAGTGCCTTGAGGCGGGTGGCGTAATCACGCGCCGCCGCTGGGTCGTGAATGGAGCAGGGCCCCAGCACCAGGAACAGGCGAAAGTCCTGTCGATCCAGAATATTGCGAATAACCGCGCGGCTTTCGCTCAACACCTTGCGGGCAGCGGCGGACATGGGCACATCCAGTTTCAGCTGATCCGGGGTGATCAGAATGTTCTGACTGGTGACGTTAACATTATCGAGGGACGGGTCAATCATTGCTGGAGTTCGTTCTTTGGCGAGTAATAATCAAGGCGCGCTATTCTATCGGAAACTGCCGCGTTAGAATACTGAGGCTCTTGTCCGGTGGCTGAGGCTCTTTCAGGTGGCTTGTGAACCCCGACGTACTCAGTTTTTATGACGTAGAACCCCTGGCTGAATGGCTGCAGGCTGGCGTACCCGTTATCACCCCAAATTATCGCCTGGCCAGGCACATCAAACTGGCCTGGGGGCAGCGGCAGCAGCAAGCTGGCATCTCAAGTTGGGAAACCCCGCTGGTACTGTCTCTGGAACACTGGTGGCTGCATTGTCGACGACTTGCAGACCCCTGGGGTGAGTCATCGGTGGCGCTGGCAACAGACGCCCAGGAGCTGGAACTGTGGCTGCGTTGTATCCGGGAGAACCCCCACTCTGGCAACCTGCTGCGCCCCCGCGGCGCCGCCCAATTGGCCCGCGACGCCTACCGTAACCTGTTACTGTGGCAACTGGATTGGCGCCGCGAACCTCTGGCCACAGAATTTCGATTGTCAGCAGATGCGGCACTTTTTGTACACTGGGCAGAACATTTTGAAAAGCTCTGTGCCGAGCTTGAGCTGCAGCTGCTGCCCTCACAGGTAGCTGAACTGGCGCGTCGGGCGCCCTGCGCCGCCCTGGTGCTGGCAGAGATGGCTGAGCTGCCACCCCTGTATGAACAGGCATTGCAGTCACAGGCCGGCCAAATACATCGGCACCAGCACCTCGCGGAGAGCGCGGCCTGCAAGTTGCAAGCCTGCCAGGACAGCGAACAGGAGTTGTATTGCGCAGCGCGCTGGGCAAACACAACCCTGCGCGAACACCCGAACTCCAGCATTGCCATCCTACTGCCGGAGCTGAGTTCCCAACAACATCGATTTAAGCGCATCCTGCGCGAGGTTTTTGCAGCAGAGGGGGCCGAGGAGGGCGGTGCTGACGAGCTCCCGGTCAACTTCTCCGGCGGCGTACCCCTGTCTTCAACAGCGACCGTGCGCTGCGCCCTGGCCCTGCTGTCACTACAGGATTCATTGATTGAGGTTGAACCCCTGGTACAGTTGTTGCACAGTCGCTACCGCGACCAGGGCGCGCGCGCAGCAGAGATTCAGCTGATCCGCAAACTTTATCAACACGGCCGCGCCAGCATCAGTGCCAATCAGCTGCGTTATTTCTGTCGCGAGCTGCCGCTGGGTAAACAGTTACTGCAGCTCAGCCAGCAGCGAGAGCTGAAACGGCAGCACCCGCCCTCGCATTGGTGTGAATTATTATCCGAGGGGTTTCAGACCTTGCGGTGGCCGGGCGCGGCTCCTCTGGATTCGAATGAACACCAACAGCTTGAGCACTGGTATCAATGCCTGGAGCGAATGGCCGACCTGGATGAGGTGTGCGGGCTTGTGGGTTACCAGGTAGCCTGTAGCCTGTTGCAGCAACTCTGCAGCGATGAGGTATTCCAGGTGCAAACCGCCGACGCTCCCATACAGGTACTGGGCTTACTCGAGGCAGCAGGGCTTCAGTTTGAACATATGTGGTTGTCGGGGGTGAGCAGCAGCGACTGGCCGGCGCCCGCCCAGCCCAACCCTTTTATTCCCTTTGGCCTGCAAAAGCAGCAGGGCATGCCGCATGCAGACAGCCGCCGCGAACATCACTACGCGCAACGCCTTTTGCAGCAGTACCAGCACTGTAGTAAGCAGCTGGTGGCAAGTTATGCGGAAGTGCAGGACGAGGTGGCGCAGCGGCCCAGCCCGCTGCTGCGGGAATTCGCCGCACTGCCGATGCAGGCTGCAATCAGTACTCCGGGAAACTGGCGCGAGCCTGCGGTACTACCGTTGGAGCAGTTGCCGGTGGAAACCAGGGCGCCGGCACTGGGAGATGATGAGGCCGCCAACCTGCGCGGCGGTAGTGGCCTGATACAAGACCAGTCCCACTGTGGTTTTCGGGCCTTTGTCCAGCACCGACTGAAGGCCCGCAATCCGGGTGAGCTGAGCGTGGGTCTGACCGCCGCGGACCGCGGCACCATGCTGCACGATGCCTTGTTTCACTTGTGGGGCAAACTGGGCGACAGCGACAGTTTGCACGCACTCGATGAAACAGCCCGGCAAGCACTGGTCGCGACCGCGGTTAACGCCGCAATCGACGCCTTCCTCAAACACCATCGGGACCTTATAGGCAGGGCTTATCTGCGATTGGAGGAAACCCACCTGCAGCAGCTTTTGCAAGAGTGGCTTGAAATCGAGGCTCAGCGCAGCGCATTTGTGGTGCAGGCCCGGGAGGCGGGCTGTGAAATACAATTTGGCAAGCTGCAATTACGCCTGCGCATAGATCGTATCGACACGCTGCCGGGCGGCGAGCAGCTTATTGTTGACTACAAGTCCGGCAACACGGATGTTCGCTACTGGCTGGGTCCAAGACCCCGGGAACCACAATTGCCCCTGTACAGCGAGGCCCTGGGCCCCTCGGTCAGCGGCGTCAGTTTTGCGGTGGTAAAGCCAGGGGACGCTGGCTGGCGCGGCCTGGCCAGGGCAGAACTGGGCCCGGGCATCAACAGCGATATCGCCCGGGCCAGCGCGAGCCAGGAGCAGCCTCTGGAGGACTGGGAAGCCCTGCGGGAATCCTGGCGACACACACTGGGGGATCTGGCCCAACAATTCATCGACGGTCAGGCCCGGGTTGATCCGCTGGACACCAGGTTCAGTTGCCGCTGGTGCGGCCTGCAGGCGCTGTGCCGAATTGAAGAAGTAATCGACCTTGGCGAGTACTGAAATAACGGACCAGCGCCAGCGGCAACAGGCCCTGGATCCCCTGCGCTCTTTCTGCGTCACCGCCCCGGCTGGCTCCGGTAAAACCGAGCTGTTGATACAGCGTTTCCTGACTTTGCTGGCGCGAGTGGAACTACCCGAAGAAGTGCTGGCGATAACCTTCACCCGCAAGGCGGCGGCCGAGATGCGCGCGCGTATCATCGATGCACTGGAAACCGCGCTGGATGATCAGCCACCGGCGGATGCCCACCGTGCGCTGACCTGGTCACTGGCGCGCGAGGCGTTGCAAAACGACCGCAAACAGGGCTGGGACCTGCTTACCGGGCCGGCGCGGCTCAATATCAAGACCATCGACAGTTATTGCGCCAGCCTGACCCGGCAGATGCCGGTGCTGTCCGGTTTCGGCGGGCCAGTAGCGCCCGTCAATGATGCCCGGCCTTACTACCTGGAGGCCACCCGCGCCATGTTGGAACTGCTGGAGAGCAACCACCCCGTGGCTGCAGACCTGGCGCATATCATGCTGCATTTTCACAATGATTGGTCACGACTGGAGAAACTGCTGGTGAGTATGCTGGCCAGGCGGGACCAATGGTTAGCCTATATCGGCGTGGATTTGCACGCAGATAGTGCTGAAAAGGCCCTGCAGGAGACGGTGTGCATTCTGGTTCAGGATTGCTTGCAATCCCTGGGCGACAAGCTGGACGCACACCGGGGCGAGATCATGGACAGTCTCGACTACAGCAGGGCCAATCTGCAGTTACCTGCCATAGCGGATTTTCCCGGCGCTGGGCAGACCGAGTTGGTCAACTGGCGCGCGCTGGCGGGCTTGTTACTGACTAATGCCGGGGGCTGGCGCAAACGGGTTGATGTGCGCTCTGGCTTTCCCCCCGGTGCGGGCGCCGAAAAAGCGCTGGCCAGTGCTCACAAGCGGCAAATCACAGCGCTGATAGCAAAATTGCAGGATCGGGATGGATTGCTGGAAGAACTGGCGGGACTGCGCCATCTGCCCGACATCAACGACGACCCGCAGCAATGGCAGACGCTGCTGACCCTGTGCCGGGTATTGCCGGTGCTGGCAGCCCAACTGACTGTGGTATTCCAGAAAAACGGAGTCGTGGACCACGCCCAGGTTGCCATGGCCGCCCGCGAGGCGCTGGGCAGCGATGAGGAACCTACCGCTTTAGCGCAGAAACTGGATTACACCCTGCGACACATCCTGCTCGACGAATTCCAGGACACCGCTATCAATCAGTTTGAATTGGTGCGCCGACTCACCCGCGGCTGGTTGGAAAGCAATCAGGCCAACCCGCAAAACCCCAACACCCTGTTTGTCGTGGGGGACGGGATGCAGTCGATCTACGGTTTCCGGGATGCGGATGTCGGGCTGTTCATAAAGGCCAAACAGCAGGGTTTTAATGGCGTCACTTTGCAGTCGCTGGATCTGACCACTAATTTTCGCAGCGATGCGCCACTGGTGGACTGGGTGAACAGCGCTTTCCTGCAGGCCTTTCCACCAGCGGATAACCTGCAGCGGGGAGAGATCGCCTTTTCACCATCAACCGCGCGACGGCCAGCGACGTTACGAGCACCCGTTGAAATGCTGGCCTTTAGTGGTGAGGAAAGCCTGGCTCGCGCCGCCGAGGCCGAGCACCTTGCCACTGTCATCGCCGCCGGCATTAGCGACCCGGAATGTGAATCCATCGCAGTGTTGGTGCGCACGCGCAATCACCTGACTCCGATCGTCCAGGCCCTGAAAGCGCGCGATATTCAGTGGCAGGCCCAGGACATAGACTCACTGGCGAGCTCTGCCGTGGTCATCGATCTGCTGACCCTGTGCCAGGCGCTGCACAACCTGGCAGACGATGTGGCCTGGCTGGCGCTGTTGCGGGCACCCTGGTGTGGGCTGGACCTTGCCGATTTGTTACAACTGGCCGGTTCCAGGGGGGAGCAAAGCCTCTGGGAACGCATGCAAGACCCGCAGTTACCAGCGCAACTGAGCGAGGATGGGGCAGGCCGCCTGCGAGCTCTCAACAGTATTCTCCACTATACCCTCGCACAACGTGAGCGACTTTCGCTGCGCACATGGATCGAACAAACCTGGCTAGCCCTGGGCGGGCCGGCCACGGTGCGACGACCGGAACAGCTGGCGGATGCCCGGGAGTTCTTCAACTTGCTGGAGGAGATTGACAGCGCCGGTGAGAGTTTTTTGCCCAGCGTGATGTCAGAACGTATCGCACGGTTGTACTCGCAGGACTCCGATGCCGAGAGCAAGGTGCAGTTGATGACCCTGCACAAGTCCAAGGGTCTGGAATTTGACTGGGTGATCATACCGGGCCTGGGGCGCTCCCCGGCTGCGGATTCCAGAGAGCTGTTGGCCTGGAACCAGTATCACAGTGTTAGAGGCGATGTCGGATTTTTACTGGCTATGGACGACCAACACAGCGAGGCTGAGCGCAGCCTTTACAACTACCTGAGCCAGGTCAACAAACGCAAGCGCCTACTCGAAGCCACCAGGCTTTTGTACGTCGGTTGCACCCGGGCCAGCAAGCGATTGTTTCTGAGCGCAACCTTAACGGCGGAGGCCGAGGCCTGGAAACCACCCGCAACCCGCTCCCTGCTGAACTGCATATGGCCGGTGTTTGAAGTGGGGTGTGAATTGCTGGATCCCGAGCTGCCGGCACCCGCTGAGACGCCCCCCAAGCAGGGTATACGGCGCCTGCGCTCCGCGCAGACGCTGCTAACCTGGACCGCACCCTACGAGAGTACTGACAGCAACATTCCCCAGCGCGCACAAAACGCGCTACAGCGGCATGCCGGTACGGTGATCCATTTGAGCCTGCACCGGCTGTCCGGGTATTCGGAGGCGGAGCTAAAGGGCTTCGACCTGGGCAACTATAGCAACTGGTGGCGCCATAGGTTACAGGGGCTGGGGTCCAGAGGCGCCCAACTGGAGCAGGCTTATCTACTAGTGGCACAATCGCTCAAGCAGGTCCTTGCGGATCAGCGCGGGCGCTGGCTGCTGGCGCGGGAACGGGAGGACGCCCACAGTGAGGTTGCCCTCAGTTGCTTGCGCGCCGATGGCCGCCTCGCTGAGTACATTATCGATCGCACCT
The DNA here is from genome assembly GCA_027295405.1 of Gammaproteobacteria bacterium. Taxonomy (GTDB): domain Bacteria; phylum Pseudomonadota; class Gammaproteobacteria; order Pseudomonadales; family Halieaceae; genus JAPUKZ01. Next base: position 1,947 of record JAPUKZ010000326.1, on the reverse strand, counting down.
ATGTGGCCGATGGCGTACGTTGGATAGTTGACTACAAAAGCGCGCGGCCGGAAGCGGGTGAGAAACTGGACGAATTCCTGCAACGGGAACAGCAACGCTACGCGCCGCAATTACGGCGCTACCGGGATGTCTTCGCCGGCCTGGAGGGCAGGCCGGTAAAAACTGCGCTATATTTTACCAGTATGGCGCACTGGCTGGAGTGCGAATAACGCAAGGAGACAGGACCGCATGTACCCGACATTAACGGAATATCTGGATCACTGGAGCGAGCGCTGCCCCGATACCATCTGGCTGCGAGACCTCCAGGGGGATGACATGACAGAATGGAGCTGGCAGGCCGCGCGCGAAGAAATTCACGCCATCGGCGCCTGGCTGGAACAGCACTTCGCCAGCACCGGCAACAACATCGGCATCCTCTCCCGCAACCGGGCCCACTGGATTGTGGCGGACCTGGGCGCGATCGCCTCGGGTAACGTCACCATACCCATGTTTACCACCCTGGCCCAGGACACCGCCCGCTATGTCATAGAATTCTCGGATATGCAGCTGCTGTTCGTCGGGGAAACCGAGAACTGGGACGCGGTGGCGGAAGTACTGCCCGCGGACATACAACTGGTATGCCTGCCCGGGGTGGAAATTGAACAACCCCACCTGCGCCTGCAGGACTTGATTGAAACCTACCGCGGCCAATCGCCCGGCAACGTTTGTCAGGCGGAAGACCTGATCACTATTGTCTTTACCTCTGGCACCACCGGCGTTCCCAAGGGCGTTATGCAAACCCACGAATCCTTCGTACTACCCATTGACCGCTTTCTGCAGGCGTTTGCGATACGTGAACATGGCCGCTATTTGTCCTATTTGCCCCTATCACACATTGCCGAGCGGCAGCTGATAGAGGGGAGCTCGCTGATGACTGGCGGCGTGGTTAACTTCAATGAGTCCCTGCTTACCTTGTTGCGCGATCTCACAACTACCCGACCCCACTTCATGTTCGGGGCTCCGCGGGTGTGGGAGCAGCTGCAACAGGTGATCATCGGCCAATTCGGCTCCCAGGAGGATCTGGACGCGGCGCTGGACGCGGACAAGGCTGCGGTAGGGCAACAGGTGCGGGAGATGCTCGGCCTGGATGAGGCTGATTACCTGCTCACCGCCGCTGCGCCAACGCCGCCGGCCTTGATTCACTGGTACGAGGAGTTCGGCCTGGTACTGATGGAGGGATTCGGCCAGACCGAGGCCATGGGCCTGATCGCCAACAGTCACGAGGCGCGCAAAATAGGCTCCATAGGCCGCCCCATTGAGGGCGTGGAAATTCGCCTCAGTGATGAGGACGAATTGCAAGTTCGGGCCGGCGGTTGCGCCACCGGCTATTATAAGAATCCGGAAAAAACCGCGGAAACCTTTGTCGACGGCTGGGTGTACACCGGCGACAAGGCGCAGATAGACGAGGACGGTTTCGTTTATATCACCGGCCGGGTCAAGGACTATTTCAAAACCATTCAGGGTAAGTTTGTGGCGCCGCCGCCAATAGAGGGCGCTTTTTCAGATAACCCTCACACCGAGCAGCTGTGCCTGTTGGGGCGCGGCTACTCGAAAACCGTCATGGTCTGTGTGCTCAGTGATCTGGCCCAGCAACGAGACCGGGACACGGTAGCGGAAGAGCTGCGGGAGATGGCGCACAAAGTCAACGCCACCCTGGACAAACACGAACGCATAGGCGCCTTGGTGATATCCTGCGAACCCTGGAACATTGAAAATGCGCTGCTCACGCCGACCCTGAAGATGCGCCGGGAGCAAATTGAACAGGTCTTCGGTGAGCGAGCCCAGGCCCTGGCCCACAAAGCGGCGGTGCAGGGTGAACTGCTGGTGGAGTGGCATTAATGCATAGCTGAGAAGGAACCGATTTGGGAGTTTGTCACGGGTTCGACGCGTCCGCACTGTGTTTTCCTC
>JAPUKZ010000325.1 GCA_027295405.1 Gammaproteobacteria bacterium | reverse complement strand
CGTCCCCTATTTCTGAACTTCTATTCATTCGTGTTCGACAAGTTCCTTGCCAAACAGGGAACGGTACAGGGGGATGTGTTCCCAATCTCCCCTGGCGCCGCGCAAGCGCTCTCCCAACAACTCCAGTACCAGTTCGGTGATCGGCGACAGAGGTAGATCGAGCGCCTGGTCTAAAGACACCCAACGCAGGTCCTCAAGCTCCCCGTTGCCCTTGAGCTGACCGCTGACATCGCGCGCATCGGCCAGGAAAAAGCGGGCATCGTAGCGCCGTACCCCACCGGGCGGCGTAATAGCGCGTGCCACATACTGCATTTTATCCAGAGCCGGCACATAACCGGTCTGGAAAAAGGGCTGCCAGTGGGGTGAACGACTGCGCGGCGCCGGATCCTGTTTGTGCCCTAGTATCAACCCGGTTTCCTCGAAAGTCTCGCGCACCGCGGTCATAGCCAGGGCCCGGGCTCGCGCCGCTGACGTACTGCGGGTGAGCTTCTTAACATCTACGCTCGACAACCCGAACGGGCTGGCGACCCGGGCGTCTCCCGCATCCACTCGCCCCCCCGGGAACACATACATATGCGGCATGAATACGTGTCCGGCGCTGCGAACGCCGAGCAGTACCTCCCGGTTATCCCGTGTCAGTATGAGGGTTGCCGCGTCGCGTGGCCTCAAAAACTAAATCGATCCGCGGCGAAGGCCATGACTGTCGCCTCCATAATCTCCGGGGTCGGATAGATACAGGAGGCAATATTGGTATGAATACCCGCGGCCGCGTAGTCGCGTATCAACTGCTGACACTCCGCCTCATTGCCGATCAAGCCGATCTCATCCACCAGTTCATCAGGCAGGGCCGCGGCGGTGCGCTCGCGGTCTTTGGCCGCCCAGCCCTCACGAATTTCCCGCGCAGCGTCTTCGTAACCGGCCCAGGCCAGAAACTTGTTGTACACCGGGGTGGAATAGTAACTGGCGAAATTGGCGCGAAACGCATCCCGGCCCACCTGCTTGTCATCACAGACCACCATCATATGCCGGCACACGATCTCAACGTCCGCAGGGTCTTTACCCGCACGCTCGGCGCCAATGGCAACATGCTCAAGAATTTTGGGTAACACCTGGCGCGGAAACAGGTTGAGAATGACACCGTCGGCAATTTCAGCAGCGGATTCCACCATCTTCGGACGCAGCGCCGCCAGGTAAATGGGCAATCCTTCCACCGCACCCTGGCGGTAGCCTTTACTGCGCAGGGTCTCACCGGAGAAATCGGTTTTTTCACCCGCCAGCATGGTGCGCAAGAGAGCCATGGTTTCCTGCATACGGGTCAGGGGTTTTTCCAGTTTAAGGCCGTGCCACTTCTCGATAATGGTATGGCTGGAGGTTCCCAGACCCGGCACAAAACGCCCGGGATACGCCTGGTTGATCACGGAAAAGGTGGAGGCCAGTACACCCGGGGTACGGGTGTAGGCCGGTACCACGGCAATTCCCACCCGTAATTTCTCGGTCTTTTCCAGAATCATCGGCACCAGGGTCAGGGCATCCAGACCACCGGCGTCCGCCAACCACACATCATCGTAACCCAGGGTTTCCGCCCGCTGGGCCAGGGCAATGGTGTCACTGACCTTGCCGGTGGGCGCCGGCAGTGACAGCGCTATTCTCTTGGCTTTTCCCTTGAGTGCGCTCATACCTGTGATTTTCCCCGTTCCTGTACGCCCTTGCGACGTTGGCCAATGGTATCGCCACTGACCCCCTTGTTGACATAGCCCATCACCAGTTTTTCCATTTCCATACCCGCGGCAAAGGTGGAACCCAGGCCATCGTCCACCAGTTTCTTGTAGACTTTTACCGTGGCCGGTACGCAGGATGTGATATCTTGCGCGACCTTCCGGCATTCAGCCAGCAGATTATCAGCGGCCACCACGCGGCTTACCATACCCCATTCCGCCGCCTGTTCGGCACTGATGAAGTTGCCGGTGAAATGCGCTTCCTTGGCCCGGCTGGGACCAATCAGGCGCGACAGTTTTTGCGACAGACCCCAACCCGGTGCCAGACCGACCCGGCAGTGAGTGTCCGCAAACCGTGCGTTCTCGGAGGCGATGAGAATATCCCCCATCAAGGCCAGCTCAAAACCGCCAGTTGCCGCCACCCCGTTAACGCCAACAATAACGGGCCGGTCAAAATCCGCCATCGCCCGGGCCACATCGTTGTCACCATGAATGGCGAACGCATCCAGGCCTCCGGGGTGGGTTTCCATGGCTTTCAGATCCAGCCCGGCACAGAAGGCGCGGCCGTTACCAGTCAATAGTACCACTAGTATTTCCCGGTCCGCTTGCAGGGCTTTGAAAGCGCTGCACAGTTCACCCAGCAATTGCGGCGACAGGGCATTCATCACCTCGGGCCGGTTCAGGGTCAGGGTGGCGATGGCGCCATCCTTCTCCAGCAATAATTGTGGCTCTTCCATACTCACCTCTGCTCAGTTCGGCTTAACGTCCCTTGAATTCAGGTACTCGCTTCTGCATAAAAGCGCGCATCCCCTCTTTCGCATCTTCGCTGGTAATGCACAGGTGTTGTAACTGCGCCTCGCGGCCAAACGTATCACTGACATTGGCCTCCATCGCCGTGTTCAGCGCCTGCTTGGCATAGCGCAGGGACAGCGGCGCCTTGGCCGCCAGTTCCTGCGCCCAGGCCCGGGTTTCGGTCAGCAGTTGATCGGCTGGGACCACCCGGTTGCACAGACCCAGTTCGAGACACCTGGCGGCCCGCAACTTCTCACCGGTAGCGATCAATTCATAGGTTCGCTTGCGCCCAATCGTACGCGCCAAATGCCAGGTGGCGCCCCCATCGGGAATCAATCCAATGGCGGCGAAGGCCTGATACAAATACGCATCTTCAGCCATCACAGTGAGATCACAGTTCATGGCAAAGGAGCTGCCGACGCCGGCCGCGGCCCCATTGACGGCACTGATCCAGGGTTTGGGCGCTTCCGTGATCGCCATCAGCACCGGCTTGTAGGTGGTGTTAAGTGCATCCTCTACCGAGAAGCCCTCTTCCACATCCTCCGACAGATCGGCACCGGCACTGAAACTGCGACCTTCACCGGTGAGGATCACCACCCGAATGCCCTCATTGTCGTTGACCTCTTGCACCGCCACCAGCAGTTCCTTGAGCATCTGCCTGTTGAAGGCATTCAAGACCTCAGGGCGGTTCATGGTCACCACGGCGACCGGCCCATCCAACTCTACATTTACTGTTTCAAAATCCGTCATCAGACTCTCTCTGTCAGTCGTTATCCAATACTGCCGGCATCTCGCAAGCCAGCTATTTCATGTGTCTCGAAACCCATGGCCGCCAGGGTCCCATCAGTGTCATCACCAATACCGCGAGCACCGTGAGCCACTGCTGACGGGGTCCGGCTAAAACGCGGCGCCGGCGCCGGCTGGGTGACTCCATCGACCTCGATATAGGTATCGCGCGCCATATTGGCGGGATGTTTGGGGGCGTCCATGAAATTCAATACCGGCGCGAAACAGACATCCGTGCCCTCCATGATGTCACACCACTGGGCCTGGGTTTTACTCTTCATCACTTCGGTCAGAGCGGCTTTCATTTCCGGCAGTCGCTCGCGATCGTGCTGGTTGCCGAACAACTCTGGGTCGAGTTCTGCGTGCTGCATCAGCAGCGCGTAAAACTGCGGCTCGATAGAGCCTATAGACACGTATTCACCATCGGCACACTCGTAGGTGTCATAGAAATGCATGGCACCATCCAGCATATTGGTTTCACGCCGGGTCGCATCCCAGGCCCCCATGGCCTGGAAGCCGTGGAACATCCACATCAGCTGTGCGGCCCCATCCACCATGGCCGCATCAATGACCTGGCCCTGGCCGGAATTGTGGCTCTCCAGCAGTGCCGCCAGGATACCGTTCACCAACAGCATGCCACCGCCACCCATATCGCCGACCAGATTCAGCGGCGGCACTGGCTTTTCACCAGCCCGGCCGGTGGCGTACAGGGCGCCGGTGATGGAGATGTAGTTGATATCGTGGCCGGCGGCATGGGCCAGCGGCCCTTCCTGGCCCCAGCCGGTCATGCGACCGAACACCAGTTTGGGGTTACGCTCAAGACAGACATCCGGGCCAATGCCCAGTTTCTCACAAACTCCGGGGCGGTAGGGATCGATCAGGCAATCGGCGTTCTCCACCATCCGCAACAAGACCTCCACCCCCTGTGGGTCCTTGAGGTTGAGCACCACGGATTTCTTGCCGCGAAAACTGACATCTTTGGACTTGCTGGGATCAAAGGCAACCGCCCGCTCGATACGAATGACCTCGGCGCCCATATCGGCGAGGATCATGCCCGCCATAGGGGCGGGCCCAATACCGGCCAGTTCAATGATTGTATAGCCGCTTAATGGGCCCATGCTGCGTTCTCCTCTTGTTACCGGCGGGGTCAACACGCGGGCGCTGGACCAGCCACCCGTACCCCGCTGTTGCGGGCTGTTACTTGGGCTGCATCCGGATACCGCCATCCATGCGGATGCACTCGCCGTTGATGTAGTCGTTCTCAACCAGCATCTGGGCAACGTGGGCAATTTCATCGGCCTTGCCGAGGCGCTTGGGGTACAGCACCTGATCGGCCAGGGGCTTGATGAACTCGGCAATTTCCGGTGTCATCTCTTCTGCGCCGCCCATCATCATCGGGGTTTCGATCAGGCCCGGGACAATGGTGTTACAGCGGATACCCAGCACCGCCAGGTCACGGGCGATCGGCAGTGTCATGCCAACCACGCCAGCCTTGGAAGCCGAGTAGGCCACCTGGCCAATCTGGCCTTCATAAGCTGCCACCGATGCGGTATTGATAATGACGCCACGCCCGCCATCGGAGTTCACCACCTCGTTGTCAGCCATTTTCTCGGCGCACAAACGCAGCACGTTGAAAGATCCCACCAGGTTGATCTGGATAATCAGATTGAACGCATCCAGCGGAAACGGACCCTTCCTGCCAAAAGTGCGGTTGGCGTTGCCGATACCGGCAAAGTTACCGCAGATATGAATCGCACCAAAAGCTTCCATGGTGGTATCAATACCCGCTTTCACCGAATCCTCGCTGGTGACGTTAACATTGCAGAAGATCACGCTGTCGCCGAGTTCCTCGACCATGGCGTTGCCCTTCTCCTCGTTCATATCGAAGATGGCGCACTTGGCACCATTGGCCACGAAGCGGCGTACGGTGGCACGGCCAAGGCCGGAGGCACCGCCAGTGATTACTGCTACTTTGTCTTTCAGTTCCATGCTGTTCTCCTGTGGGATTTAGAAATTTCGGGTGTTGAACGGGATATAATCATCGCCCAGACAATCGCGGCTGATAATCACTTTCATGATTTCCGAGGTGCCGGCGTAAATGGGTGAAATGCGGGCATCAGTATACTGCCGGGAAATGGGGTATTCATCCATGAACCCGTTACCACCGTGCATTTGTACGCCAATGTGCGCGGCCTTCACCTGCAGCTCACTGTTCACCAGTTTGGCCTTGGCCGCGTCCACCGGGGTCAGGCTGCCGGCGTTGAAGGCGGCTACGCACTGGTCCAGATAGGTCTGGGCAAAATCCAGCTCGGTACGCAGCTCCGCCAGGGTGAACTGGGTATTCTGGAAGGCCGCAACCGGCTTGCCGAAGACCTTACGCTCCTTGACATAGTCGGCGGCCAGATCGTAGGAAAGCTGAGCTGCAGAGAGGTAGCCCGCGGCACCGATCAGGCGTTCCTCCGCCAGGCCTTCCATCAGGTAGTAAAAGCCCTGTCCGGATTCACCCAGCACGTTTTCCCTGGGCACTTTTACATCGGTAAAAAACATCTCCGCCGTGTCCTGCGCCTTCAGCCCCATTTTCTTCAGGTTGCGCCCGCGCTCGAAACCCTGCATGCCACGCTCCACCAAAAACAGGGTCATGTGGTGCGGGTCGTTGTCCGGGTCGGTCTTGGCCGCCACGATCACCAGGTCGGCATTGATGCCGTTGGATATAAAGGTTTTCTGGCCATTGATAAGCCAGTGGTCGTCTTTCTCAACCGCCGTTGCGCGCATTCCGGCCAGGTCGCTACCGGCGTCCGGCTCGGTCATGGCGATAGCGAGAATACACTCACCGCTGACGCATTTGGGCAGAAACCGCTCCCATTGCTCCTCGTTGCCAAAGCGGGTCAGGTAGGGGCCGACCAGACGGCTGTGCAGGGTGTTGTACCAGTCCCCCACCCGCGCATAGGCGGTCTCTTCCATAATAACCTGCTCGAAGCGGAAGTCATTGTCGCCGATGCCGCCATACTTCTCATCCGGCCAGACCATGAGAAAGCCCGCCTCGCCAGCTTTGCGAAAGGCCGAGCGGTCGACAATGCCCGCCTCGCGCCAGTCCTCCATATGCGGCACGATCTCCTCCGCCAGGAACTGCCGGTAGGCCTCGCGGAACATCGTCTGCTCCTCGGTAAAATCTCTGGCTAACATAAGCGGGACCTCCAACTCGATCAGCGGGTAAAACGCAGCACAGTATGGGGAGCGCCCGGCCCGCCAACAATGACCCGCACCGACAATATAATTGACGGAAACTAACAGCGCTGGCTGCGGCAGCAGCAGCGGCGTAGAAGTTATCCCTCAATGTAATCGAGAATCACCGTCGCCGCTGGCACCGCAGGCCCGTTGCAAGTGTACAATAGTCGGCCCGGTCAAACCGAGCACACAAAAACCCCATGTTGACAAGAATTCTTTTCGCCGTGGCGCTGCTGGCCGCGCCGATGACACAGGGCAATGCCTACTTGCGGGAACCCGGCATTGATCTGCACCACTTCCAGATCGTCGGCGACCATTCGTTTTCCCAATCCCGCATCCGGTTGACAAGACTGGTGCTGGGTTGGTTCCAGGCACGTTGTCGCTGAGACAAAACGCTGATGCGCCAACTGTCCATCTCCGTCCATTTCGTCCGGGCCGTACTGAAATACGCAGTGCCCCAGGGGCTTGATCCGGTCCAGTTGCTGCGCAGTAACCGCATCTCCCCCCGCTTGCTGGAGGAAGCGGACGCGCGTATTTCCATGGAGCGCTTTGCCGACCTGCAAGTAAGCACCATGCTCGCCATGGGTGATGAGGGTCTGGGATACGGCCCGCGGCCGCTGCCTGTCGGCAGCTGGTCGATGATGTGCTACGCGGTGATCAACTGCGAAACCCTGGGCCAGGCGCTGGCGCGCTACTGTCGCTTTTTCGGTTTGTTACAGCACCGTAGCAGTCCGCGCTTCAGCGTCGAAGGTGAATTCGCCACGGTCCGTATTCCCGACAGCGACACTCTGGAACGGACTGATGAATACGCCGGGGAACTGGCCCTGTTCAACTGCCACCGTTTTGCCAGCTGGCTGGTGCAGGAACACCTGCCCCTGGAAGCGGTGAATTTTCAGCACCCGCCACCACCCTACGCGGAAGAATATCAGCACATGTTCCTGGCCAATCCGGTGTTTTTTTCCCAACCCCATACCGAGATGGTATTGCGCTCGGGGCTGCTGGAGCGGCCGGTCAGCCAGAACGAGCAATCGCTGGCCCGTTTCCTGCGCCACCCGGCACTGGTCATGCTGTCCCAACAGTACGACCAGGCCAGTTGGACCGCCCGGGTAAAAAAAATCCTGCGCGGAGACCTGACCGACCTGGCGGAGCTGGATGCGGTTTCTGCGCGCCTGGATTTGCACCCCCAGACCCTGCGCCGGCGCCTGAACAAGGAGGGTAGCTCCTTCTCCGAGATCAAGAGCCGTTTACGCCGCGATGTGGCCCTGCACTACCTGGGCAAGCAGGGACTCAGCATTGAAGAAATTGCGCACCGGGCGGGGTTTTCGGAGTCCAGTGCGTTTATTCGGGCGTTTAAGGGGTGGACTGGGGTGACGCCGTATACCTATCGGAAAGGATTGTGATGCGGCACTATCGTCGCAACTGGCGAGCTCGTGTCCTTGGTGGGATCGTGGAAAACGGTAGCAGGGGTCAGCGGAGGCTTGATATCTGTGGATAAGTGAAAGGCGACTTACCCACAGCTCTCGGCGCCACCCCCGACCCCGATCGTGCCACCGCGAGTTCGTTTCTCCATGGAGATTGGAGCCATGCGCGCCTCGATCTCGTTAAGAACCCCCCTTGCAACAAAACACCTGTCCCTGCCAAAAAACGAGATGCCGAATGTAGCGGCAGCGCGGTGGATGTC
>JAPUKZ010000324.1 GCA_027295405.1 Gammaproteobacteria bacterium | reverse complement strand
CCGTAGCGCTGTTTCGCACTGAGGTTACCGACAAGCAGTTCTTCGTGTTTCTGGCCACCCAGGAAGTGTCCGCCCAAACCCTGCTTAATATCGATGAGGTGACCCTGCAGGGCTTTGAAGCTGAATTGGTCTATCGCACGCCCCTGACCGGCCTCGACCTGTTTGGTGCCTACGGTTACCTGGACAGTGAAATCGACAAGTACACCGCCAACGAGGATTATCCCACTGAGGGTAATCACGCGCCTTATGTTCCGGAGTACACCGTCAATCTGGGGGCGGAATGGAACCTGCCCTTCTTTGTCGATGGCGTGGATTTTGTGGCCAGGATCGATTACCAGCGCCTGGGCCCCACTTACTGGCAGCCGGAGGAGTTTGTGAAACGCGATCCGGTCGATCTCGTCAATGCCCGCGTTGCCCTGCAGAGTAGCGGCGATGGTAAATACATGTTGGCGGCCTGGGGCAAGAACCTGTTTGAGGAGGAGTACAACGCGGAGAGTGATGGCCCCTACGGCTTTGTTCACCCCGCAGCGCCCCGCACCTGGGGAGTAGACTTTACCATGCGTTTCTAAGCGGATCAGGTGGGTGACTGTTTGGGATAGTTTGCGCTGTCCCTTTTAATGTACACAATGGAGCGGCCGGCGTCCCGGGTAAGTCGCGGTAGCCGTGGATGCTGTGGCCGGCATCCCGGGCCGACGTACCGGAGAGCGACGCAATGAGGAGTATCAGATATGGACTGGGTCAGGAAATTTTTTGCAACGGCAGATTCACTGGATGCAGCCGCCGTCGCGTCCCTGTTGAAGGAAGACGTTGAACTTCACTTTGGCAACGGAGACTTGATCAAGGGGCGCGCTGCTGTGGAGTCGACCTTTGCTGGCTTCTACGAATCCATAGCTGGCATGAGTCACAATGTGATTGAACTCTGGGAGACAGGCTCAGGCGCGGTAGCAGAGTCAGCAGTCACTTACACCAGGATTGACGATCGAGAGGTCACCGTGCCCGTTGCCTCGGTTTTTGAGTACAGCGATGGCGCAATCAGTCATCTGAGAATCTCTGTTGATCTGGCGCCGCTCTATGCATAAGACGCCGGCGTCGTTGGTAGCTGCCCGATTGCGGCCGCAAAGTCAACTTTCCTGGTGAGTGAAGTCGCGCAGGTGTCGGCTGTTTCGCGAATCATGGCCTCCTGGGCCACAAAAGCCACCAGTACCCCATCCCGGTGTAAAAACTGCCGCGTATGAAGCCACGGGCATTGAACAACGGTCACCTTGATCAAACAGAGCTATCGGACTTTGGCCGCGGCAGTGGATTCCGATCAGCACTGACCGGGGAGGCATTCAAACATCGAACACTACCTTGATGGCGCCAGCAGCGCGGTCCCTGGCGGTGGCGAAGGCTTCAACTGCTGCTTCCAACGGAAAGCGGTGGCTGATCAGGACAGCGGCGATGTGTGGTTTTGCCGCCAGTAGTTTCCCCGCCTCGTGAAACTCGCCGTCGCTGTGGCCGACCCGGTAGGTGGTCGCGGCAATTAACTCCACTTCCCGGGCGCAGAAGGCCAGGCCCAGGGTCGCTGGATTCCACAGGGTGCCGACGAAAGCTATCCTGCCCATAGGCCGACAGCGGGAGATGGACTCCTTGATGGAGTCGGTGGTGCCCACCGCGTCCAATACCACATCGTAGCCCCTGCCGGCTTGCAAATTTCCGCCTAGCTGCTCGGCAGCGGCTTTCTGGTGATCGTAGCGGGCGGTCATGTCAAAGGGCATGCCGCGGCCGCAGAGAATGGCGGCGGCGGCCAGGCCGATAGAGCCGGCGCCGATAATCAGCACCTTGTCGGAGTCTGTTACCCGGGCCCGGTTCAGGCCGTGAGCGGCCACTGCCAGTGGTTCCATCAGTGACGCGCTGGACAGATCAATACCTGTGGGCAGCGGAAACAGGGCGGCTTCCGGCACCAGTGCGTACTCGGCCATGCCGCCATCCAGGTCCACGCCGATAAACTGCGCGCCCTCGTCGCAGTGGGAGCGGTAGCCCTCGCGGCAATGCTGGCAGCGTCCACAACCCAGATTCGGTTCCACGGTAACCGCGGTGCCGTCATCGGTAGTGCCGGCAAATTCATGGCCCAGCACCCGGCCCTCGGCCCAGCCTTGCTGAATCATGTGCAGGTCGGAGCCGCAGATGGAGGAAGACCTGATCTTTACCCTGACGCCCGCGCTGTTGCCCAGTTCCTCCTTGAGGTACTGTGGTTGTCCGTCGATGATGCGAATGGTTTTCATCGTTAGCGGTTGGCCCGATTCTCGATCAAATGCGCCACTACAGCCGGATCCGCCAGGGTGGAGGTATCCCCCAGGTTGTCCAGCTCGTTTTCAGCGATCTTGCGCAGAATACGGCGCATGATCTTGCCGGAGCGGGTTTTGGGTAAACCCGGTGCCCACTGAATCACGTCCGGTTTGGCGATAGGGCCGATTTCCTGCACGCACAAATCCACCAGCTCTTTGAGCAGCTGGTCTGAGGATTCCACCCCGGACATGGGGGTGACGTAGCAGTAAATTCCCTGACCCTTGATAGCGTGGGGGTAACCCACCACCGCGGCCTCGGCAATATCCGCGTGCAAGACCAGCGCGCTCTCCACTTCTGCCGTACCCATGCGGTGACCGGAGACATTCAATACGTCGTCCACCCTGCCGGTAATCCAGTAGTAACCGTCTTCGTCGCGGGAGGCACCGTCGCCGGTGAAATAGTAGCCCGGGTAATTGGAAAAGTAGGTATCGATCATGCGCTGGTGATCGCCGTAGATGCTGCGAATCTGGCTGGGCCAGGAGGCGGTAATTACCAGGTAGCCGGCCCCGGGCCCTTCGATTTCCTTGCCCTCTTCATCCAGTAAGGCCAGTTGCACGCCAAAGAAGGGGTGAGTGGCGGAGCCGGGTTTCAGTTCGGTTGCACCGGGCAGGGGGGTGATCAGATGGGCGCCGGTTTCGGTCTGCCACCAGGTATCGACAATGGGGCAGCGGGATTCGCCCACAGTCTGGTAGTACCATTCCCAGGCTTCCGGGTTGATGGGTTCGCCTACCGTGCCCAGCAGACGCAGACTACTGCGGGAGGTTTTCTGCACGGGTTCATCGCCGACGGCGTGCAGGGCGCGGATGGCGGTGGGCGCGGTATAGAAAATATTCACCTGGTGCTTGTCACACACCTGCCAAAAGCGGGAAGCATCCGGGTAGGTGGGTATTCCCTCAAACATCAGGCTGATGGCGCCGTTGCAGAGTGGTCCGTAGACGATATAGCTGTGGCCGGTGACCCAGCCCACATCGGCGGTACACCAGAAAACTTCACCCTCCTGGTAGTCGAATACGTACTTGAAGGTCATGCTGGTCTGTAGTAAGTAGCCACCGGTTGTGTGTAACACGCCCTTGGGTTTGCCGGTAGAGCCCGAGGTATACAGAATAAACAGGGGGTCCTCCGCGTCCATGGATTCCGGCTCGCAATCCGTGGGCTCCACCGCAGTGGCTTCGTGGTACCAGATATCGCGGGTCGCCTGCCAGTTGGTTTTCGTTCCGGTGCGCTGCACCACCAGGCAGGTGTGTACATTGGGGCATTGCTCCAGGGCCGTGTCCACGTTGGCTTTGAGGGGAATGGTCTTACCGCCGCGCACCCCT
>JAPUKZ010000323.1 GCA_027295405.1 Gammaproteobacteria bacterium | reverse complement strand
GCCACCCAGGATCAGAAACTGCGCAGGGATCATTTTGTCGGTACGGTAGACAGGGTCGTCAACTTTTTCACCCTGTTGGCGATGGAAACCCGGGAGTGGCTGTCGCGGCTGGGTGTAAGTTCGCTGGCTGAACTGATCGGTCGCACAGACCTGCTGGAGATATTGCCGGGAACCACCGAAAAGCAGGCGCGACTCGACCTCAAGCCCATTCTGTACAAGGCGCCGGCGGCAGAGGGTCAGCCCGAATACTGCATTGTCGATTCCAACGATCCCTTCGATCACGGGGAGACAGCTGAGCAAATGGTGGCGGCAGTATTGCCCGCCATTGAAGCCAGCAGCGGCGGGGAGTTTGAGTTTGCGGTGACCAATTGTGATCGCTCCATCGGGGCCAGGATTTCCGGAGAGATTGCCCGCCGCCACGGCAACCTGGGTATGGATAAGTCGCCTCTAAAAATACGGCTGACCGGTACCGCTGGCCAGAGCTTCGGCGTCTGGAACGCGGGTGGCCTGGAAATGTCCCTTGAAGGTGACAGTAACGATTACGTGGGCAAGGGCATGGCCGGTGGTAAACTGGTGGTGTTTCCGCCCCGTGGTTCCAGCTTTGAATCACGTAAAACCGTTATTATCGGCAATACCTGCCTGTACGGGGCGACCGGCGGCAAACTGTTTGCAGCGGGCATCGCCGGCGAGCGCTTTGCGGTTCGAAATTCCGGTTGTCACGCGGTAGTGGAAGGGACCGGAGACCATTGCTGTGAGTATATGACAGGTGGCAATATCACGGTTCTGGGTCCCACCGGCATTAACTTTGGTGCCGGTATGACCGGTGGTTTTGCCTACGTACTTGATGAAGACCGCGGTTTTATTGATCGTTACAACAGTGAACTGGTGGAAATTTACCGCATCAGCACCGAGACCTTTGAACCCTACCGCCATCACCTGCGCGCTAACATCCAGGAATTCACCCGGGAGACAGGCTCGGTATGGGGTCAACAGCTGCTGGATGACTTCGATGACTATATCGGCAAGTTCTGGCTGGTGAAGCCCAAGGCAGCCGATCTTGATCGCTTACTGTCGCGCTTGCGCAATACGGATTGATGTTATGACTGAACGCCTGGCGAATAATTTCCAGTTTATCGAGTTGGGTCGAGCCGATCCCGACAAGAAAGCGCTGCACGCACGCAAGACCAGCTATGCAGAGATCTATGAGCAGTACCAGCCCGAGCAGGTAGCGGATCAATCCCACCGCTGCCTGGAGTGCGGCAATCCCTACTGTGAGTGGAAGTGCCCGGTTCACAACTTTATTCCCAACTGGCTGAAGCTGATCGCAGAGGGAAATATCTTCGAAGCAGCGGAGTTGAGTCACCAGACCAATACCCTGCCGGAAGTCTGCGGACGCATCTGCCCCCAGGATCGTTTGTGCGAGGGCGCCTGCACCCTGGACGACGGTTTTGGGGCGGTGACCATTGGTTCGGCAGAGAAATATATCACCGATACGGCACTGGCCATGGGCTGGCGCCCGGATCTGTCCGGGGTTGTGGATAGCGGCAAAAAAGTAGCAATTATCGGCGCCGGCCCCGCCGGTCTCGGTTGTGGGGATGTGCTGGTGCGTGCGGGGGTCAAGCCCGTATTGTTTGATATCTACCCGGAAATCGGTGGCTTGTTGACCTTCGGTATCCCGGAATTCAAGCTGGAAAAAGACGTCATGGTGCTTCGGCGCGAGGTGTTCGAAGGCATGGGCATGGAATTCCGCCTCAACACCGAGGTGGGCAAGGATGTGAGTGTCCAGCAGTTGATGGAGGAGTACGATGCCGTGTTCCTCGGTATGGGAACCTACAAATACATTAAAGGCGTCTTCCCGGGTGAGGATATGGCCGATGTGTATGAAGCGCTGCCCTACCTGGTTGGTAACGTGAACAATAACCTGGGCTTCGAGCAACACCCGGATGCGTTTGTACACCTGGCGGACAAGCGGGTCGTCGTTCTCGGTGGTGGCGATACGGCGATGGATTGTGTGCGTACCGCCGTGCGCCAGCAGGCGAGCAATGTTACCTGTGTCTATCGTCGTGACGCGGAAAATATGCCCGGTTCACGGCGCGAGGTAAAAAATGCCCGCGAAGAAGGCGTGGAGTTCCTGTTCAACCGCCAGCCCGTTGAAATAGTGGGTGATGAAACCGGGGTGACGGGAATCAGGCTGGTGGGAACCCGCCTGGGTGAACCCGACGAGAGTGGCCGACGCAGGCCCGAGCCGATTCCGGACAGCGAGCAGGTTCTGCCGACGGATGCGGTCATCGTCGCGTTTGGTTTTCAGCCCAACCCACCCGCGTGGCTGGCGGATGTCGAGGTTACAACCAATGATTGGAGCGGAGTTGTGGCGCCTGAGGAACAGCAGTACAAGTTCCAGACCAGCAACCCGAAAATTTTTGCCGGCGGCGACATGGTGCGCGGTTCTGACCTGGTTGTGACGGCGATCTGGGAAGGTCGCCAGGCGGCCGAAGGCATTCTTGACTATCTGGAAGTTCAATGAGCACTCTTGAAAATGATCGTTTCCTGCGCGCGCTTTTACGCGAACCTGTAGACCGCACACCCATCTGGATGATGCGTCAGGCGGGGCGATACTTACCCGAGTATCGAGAGCTCCGCGCCAGGGCCGGGTCTTTCATGGATCTCTGCACCAATCCGGAGTTGGCCTGCGAGGTCACCCTGCAGCCGCTGCGCCGTTATCCCATGGATGCCGCCATTCTCTTTTCGGATATTCTCACCATTCCGGATGCGATGGGTCTGGGCCTGCATTTCGTCGAGGGTGAGGGGCCGCGTTTTCACAAACCGGTACGCACCGCAGCGGATATCGAAGCCCTGTCGGTGGTGGATGCGGCACGGGATCTCAAGTATGTGATGGATGCCGTCGTCACAATTCGTCGTGAGCTGAATGGCAGTGTCCCCTTGATCGGGTTTTCCGGCAGCCCGTGGACGCTTGCGACCTATATGGTCGAGGGTGCGAGTTCCAGGGAGTTTGCGCGGGTCAAAACACTGGCCTTTAACCAGCCCGAATTGATGCACCAACTGCTGAGTGTATTGGCGGATTCGGTAACAGATTACCTGCGTTGCCAGATCGAGTCGGGTGCGCAGGCGGTGCAAATCTTTGATACCTGGGGCGGCGCCCTCAGCAGTGAGGCCTACCGCGAGTTTTCCCTGCAGTATATGCAGCGCATCGTCGCGAACTTGCCCAGGGAGCACGAGGGGCGTCGGGTGCCGGTGATCCTCTTCACCAAAAATGGTGGACTATGGTTGGAGTCGATGGCAGAAACCGGTGCCGATTGCCTGGGCCTGGACTGGACCGCCGATATCGGTTCGGCACGTGCCCGCGTGGGCGACAGGGTGGCCTTACAGGGGAATATGGATCCAGCCTTTCTGCGCGCCTCCCCACAGCGTATTCGCGAAGAAGTGGGCAGTATCCTGGCCAGCTTCGGCAGCGGCAGTGGCCACATATTCAACCTTGGCCACGGTATCACGCCCGATATCGATCCGGATCACGTCACCGCGTTTGTCGACGCCGTACAGGAACTGTCACCCCAATATCACCAGGACTGACTTCGTCCCCTGCCCTATGGAATCCGTACCCCGTAGTCGATCCGGCTGCCCATCCGACTCTATTATGTGCAATCCTGAATCAGACGCACTCCAAGCAAAGTTCCGGCTTGTGGCACATACCCAAGCAAAGCAATGGAGGTAGTGTTTTCGGAGCATAAAGCGACCAGAGGGAGGCCGGAGAAAATACTACCTCCATTGCTTTGTGGGGGCCGACCATCCGGCTACGAAGCACTGTTTCTGGTGGATTTGCTACGGTTGGGCGCTAACTATTCGTCGCAGCAGAAATCGTGTTCCATTTCCCGGGCGGGTTGCTCGGAGGCGGGCTTGCCGACGACTTTGGCGGGAACGCCGGCCACGGTAGTGTGTGGCGGGACATCGTTTAAGACAACGCTGCCCGCGCCAACCTTGGCGCCCTCACCGATGCGGATATTGCCGAGGATTTTGGCACCGGCGCTGATCAGTACGCCATCGCACACCTTGGGGTGGCGGTCGCCTTCTTCCTTGCCGGTGCCGCCGAGGGTGACCGACTGCAAAATGGATACATTATTTCCCACCACGGCGGTTTCGCCGATTACCAGCCCGGTCGCGTGATCCAGCATGATGCCCTGGCCCATGCGGGCGGCGGGGTGTATGTCGACGCAGAATTCACCGGATATCCTGTTTTGGAAAAATAGTGCCAGGGATTGCCGGTCGTTATTCCACAAGCAGTTGGTAACGCGATGGGCTTGCAGGGCGTGAAAGCCTTTGAAGTAAAGAAAGGGTACGGCCAGGCTGTGGCAGGCGGAGTCCCGTTCTTCCACGGCTATCAGGTCACAGCGGATGGCTTCGCCGATACTGGGGCAGGAATTGAAGGCCTCCTCGATCACTTCCCGCAGCAGCAGGGATGATGCTGTTGGGCTGTCGAGCATGTTGGCCAGGTGGAAGCTGAGTGCCGCTTCGAGATTGTTGTGGTTGAGAATCGTGGCGTACAGGAAACTTGCCAGGATCGGCTCCTTGGCTACCTCGGCTTCGGTTTCACGCAGAATTCTATCCCATACCGGGTCTGTCTTTGGCTGATCCATACCTGCCGCCTCCCCTTGTGGGCCGCCGTTGTCATGATGGCCTATTGTGAACCAGCTGGCAGCAACAGCGCCATAGCGGGTGCCCACTCTGTAAATACTTTCGCTCGAACAAGCTCAATGGCTCTTCCGGCTCCAGTAGATTGATATGGGGGTGTTGACCGGAAAGAACAAGGGCCGTGCCGAATTCTTCTACATAGACCTGCCAATTGCTGCGCAGTTCAACCTGGCCGCCCAGGGCCAGCAGCTCAGCCAGTTCTGGTGAGCCGTGTACGCGTCTTTTCAGATGCCCGGGTTTGGGCCAGGGATTGGGGTACAGCAGGAAGTGCTGCTCAAGCTGCCAATTGGCCTGAACAGCCAGTCGCCAGAAATCGCCGCAGTCTGCTTGTGCCAGCAGGTAGTTGTCGGTGGCTCCCGGCTGATGGCGCCCAAGTCGGTGCGAGGACTTGTCGATGCCTATTACCAGCGCCTGGGGATTTCGCTGAGCCAGCAAGGCCGTGCTCATGCCCGTGCCGCAGAAAGAGTCGAATATCAGTGGCAGGCCGGCCTTTTCCACGCTATCGCTTATCGCTTCGAAAGCCTTGCGAGTGTGCAGGGCCGGGGGGCGCCGGCTTTTTCCCCGCAGGTGCCTGAGTACCACGCGGGCGAGGCCCGGGTGGCTGAATGGCTGGCTACTGCTGACCGGCTTTGAATCACCCGTCACCGTAGTTGCTTTTCTTGACATACTCGTTTGAAGTCACCCATGTGGCCTGCCATCATACTGATCGGGCAGCCAGACGACAAAACATGCGCAAAGACTTACGTCCCTATTGGGTCAAGAAGATATACCTCCGACTCCGCTACTTGTACGCTGAGCACTTTTTGCGTCCCGCCTGTGATTCCCTGGGCGACCATCACACCATCATGAATCCCAGGTATGTCTCCATTTCCGGTCCAAACATCAGCATCGGCAAATGCGTGACGATTATCGGCGAGCGTGCCAAGCCGGTGAAACTGGGTGTTTGGGGTCGCGAGCCGGAGAGCGGGCGAATCGATGTGGGGGACTATGTACTGATCAGCCCCGGATCGCGTCTAAGCGCCTCCGATGAAATTCGCATCGGTAATAGTGTGATGATCGCCAATAGTGTCTATATCACCGATTCGGATTGGCACGGTATCTATGATCGCACCGAGAGGAATGCCCGGATAATGCCTGTACACATCGGCGACAACGTCTGGCTGGGCGACCACGCTATGGTACTCAAGGGCGTTACCATCGGTGAGAACAGTGTTGTTGCCGCCAAGGCGGTAGTGACCAAAGATGTGCCCGCCAATGTCATTGTGGCGGGAAACCCGGCGCGTGTTGTCAAGGAACTGGATCCCGGGCAGGGATTCAAAACCCGGGCGGACTATTTCGCAGACCCCGATAGCCTCGAGCGCTATTATGACGGCAGTGAACGGGATTGGTGGGGGAAAAACAGCGTGATCAACTGGCTCCGCGCCCTGCTGTTTCCCACCAGGCGCGACTAAAAAAGTGTCAGTGGCTCCTCATCCAGGGCGGCCAGCTGTTCCCGCAATTCAAGGATATGATCGGCCCAGTAGCGGTTGTCGTTAAACCAGGGAAAGCTGCGGGGGAAGGCCGGGTCTGACCAACGGCGACCCAGCCAGGCGGCGTAGTGCATCATGCGCATGGTGCGCAGGGCCTCTATCAGCCTGAGTTCAGCGGCGTTGAAGTCGCAAAACTCGTCGTAGCCCTCCATTAGTTCACTCAGCTGCAAGGTCTGCTGCTGTCGGTCGCCACTCAGCATCATCCATAAATCCTGTACGGCCGGCGCGGCGCGGCAGTCATCCAGGTCGACAAAATGCGCGGTGTTATCACGCCACATTATATTGCCGATGTGACAGTCGCCATGGGTGCGGATATTGGCGACATCCTGATAGACGTTCTCAATGCGCTTCACCAGATCCTCGGCGAGGCTGGTGTAGGGGATACGCAAGTCTGCGGGAAGAAAGCGCTCGCTGAGGAACTGGTAGCTGTCTATCGCCATGTTCTGGATGTTCAAC
>JAPUKZ010000322.1 GCA_027295405.1 Gammaproteobacteria bacterium | reverse complement strand
AACTCTCTCTTACAAAAATGGGCTAAACGGCACCGCGTGCCAGGGCTGGAAATTTGAGCGGTGTCTGCTTGCATTTTGTCACGGTGGTTTTTCCTGCAAACCGTTTCAATGCTCTTATTTTTATGAAGTTTCCGCCGTTATTCCATCCGCCTTCCTGAACTATCCAGGCTGAGCCTCCGCCGGGAGTGTTTTTTCCCGGTTGGCTCAACAGTCCAGGGTCGCGTACCGTGGATGACGGCAGTAGCGTCCTGGACAGTTATGACGGTAGACCCGGATTAACCCATCAGATACTTGTCGACCTCTGCCGCCGCGCGGCGACCCTCATCGATACCCCACACCACCAGGGATTGACCGCGGCGGCAGTCGCCCGCCGCATAAATGCCGTCGACGCTGGTGCGGAAATCGTCATACGCAGCCTTGTAGTTGGAGCGCTCATCAACTTCGATGCCCGCGGCTTGTGCGGTGTACTGCTCGGGGCCAAGAAAACCCATGGAGAGCATAATCAGGTCCGCTTCCCAGGTTTTTTCAGAACCCTCTACCTCGGCCATCTTCCACTGGCCGTCGACATGGGTCCACTCTACCTTCACGGTGGTGATACCGGTGAGGTTACCCGCGTCGTCACCCAGGAAGCTTTTGCTCATCAGGCAGTATTCGCGGGGGTCCTTGCCGAACAGCTGTCTGGACTCCTCGTGCCCGTAGTCGACCCGCATAATCTTTGGCCACTGCGGCCAGGGGTTGTCGGCGGCGCGCTCTTCCGGAGGGTTGGGCAGCAGTTCAAAGTTGACGATATTTTTCGCACCGTGGCGGGCGGAGGTGCCAATGCAGTCGGTGCCGGTGTCACCGCCGCCGATTACGATGACGTTCTTGCCCTTGGCCGAAATGTAGTTGCCGTCTTCCAGATTGGAATCCAGCAGGCTCTTGGTATTGGCGTGCAGGAACTCCATGGCCTGGTAGATGCCCTTGAGCTCGCGGTTTTCTATCGGCAGGTCACGGGCGTTGGTGGCACCGGTGCACAACAGCAGCGCGTCATTGTCGGCACGCAACTGAGTCAGGTCGATGGCGTTCTCACCGCTGCCGCCGACATCGGCGTTGGTGACAAAGCCAATACCCTCATCGCGCAGAATCTGGACCCGGCGCTCGACCAGGTCCTTCCCCAACTTCATGTTGGGAATGCCGTACATCAGCAAGCCGCCGATACGGTCCGCGCGCTCGTAAACCGTGACCGTATGACCGGCCTTGTTCAACTCCGCTGCCGCGGCCAGCCCGGCGGGTCCGGAACCAATAACCGCCACTTTCTTGCCGGTGCGGGTGTGCGGTGGCTGGGCTACGATCCAGCCCTCTTCGAAACCGCGATCGGCGATCGCGTACTCGATATTCTTGATTGTGACCGGTGTTTCCGTTGCACCCAATACGCAGGAGCCTTCGCAGGGTGCGGGGCACACCCGTCCGGTAAACTCCGGGAAGTTGTTGGTATGATGCAGGCGATCAAGTGCATCCCGCCAGCGGTCGTTGTAAACCAGGTCGTTCCACTCCGGGATCAGGTTGGATACCGGGCAGCCGTCATTGGACTGGCAAAATGGGATGCCACAATCCATGCAGCGTGCGGACTGTGAGTGCAGGCGATGTTCGTCGCGAGCGGTGTACAGCTCACCGTAGTCCTGCAGACGGACGGTGATTTTGCGGTAGGGCGCGGTGTCGCGCGCTATCTCTTTAAAAGCAGTCGGGTTACCCATAAATCTGTTTCTCTTCTAATCCTGCAGCTGTGCTGGTAGCGTCTGCGGCGACTCGCTCCAGCCTGGTCTGGCGTTCCTGAAGCACGCGCTTGTAATCGGTGGGCATGACCTTCACAAATTGCGACAGTGAAGCCTCCCAGTTGTCGAGCACCTGCTGTGCTACGGTCGACCCGGTATAGCGGGCGTGGTTTTTGATCAGTGTCTTGAGCTCGGCGATGTCATCGCCGCTGCTGAGGGTCTCCAGTTCCACCATGCCCATGTTGCAGCGCCGGCGGAAGGTGCCGGCGTGGTCGAGGATATAGGCGACACCGCCGCTCATGCCGGCGGCAAAGTTGCGGCCAGTCTGGCCCAGTACCACAACGCGGCCACCGGTCATGTATTCACAGCCGTGGTCGCCAATGCCTTCAATGACGGCACTGGCGCCGCTGTTGCGCACGCAAAAACGTTCTGCGGCAATGCCGCGGAAATACGCTTCGCCGCTGATGGCGCCATACAGCACAACGTTGCCGATCAATATGTTGTTCTCGGCCTTAAAGCTTGAGACCTTGGGCGGGTAGACCACTACACGACCGCCACTCAGGCCTTTGCCCACATAGTCGTTGCAGTCCCCTTCCACCTCAATAGTCACGCCCGGCGAGAGGAACGCCGCCAGACTCTGGCCGGCGGAACCGTTCAGTTTTATGTGAATGGTGTCTGCGGGAAGACCCTCGGCACCCCATTGTTTGGCGATCTCGTGGGACAACATGGTACCCACCACACGGTTGATGTTCAGCACCGGTAGTTCGATGCTGACTTTCTCGGCTTTCTCAATCGCTGGCTGGGCCTGGCGAATGATTTCATTGTCCAGGGCCAGCTCCAGAGCGTGGTCCTGTTCCATGGTCTGGTAGGTGCCGACATCAGCGTGGGGCTTTTCTGCTAGCTGCAGAATGGAGGTCAGGTCCAGCCCATTGGCTTTCCAGTGATCCTCCGCGTCATAGGTCTCCAGAACGTCGCTGCGACCCACCATCTCGTTGATGTTGCGGAAACCGAGCCCGGCCATGATTTCGCGCACCTCTTCTGCCAGCAGGAAGAAGTAATTGACCACGTGTTCCGGGGTGCCGGTAAATTTCTTGCGCAATTCCGGATCCTGAGTGGCAATACCCACCGGGCAGGTGTTGAGGTGACACTTGCGCATCATGATGCAGCCCATGGCGACCAGCGGCAGGGTAGCGAATCCGAATTCCTCAGCACCCAGCAGGGTGGCGATTACCACGTCCTTGCCGGTTTTCAGTTGACCGTCGGTCTGCAGTACCACTCGCGAGCGCAGATCGTTCATGACCAGGGTCTGGTGGGTTTCGGCGATGCCCAGTTCCCAGGGCAGCCCGGCGTGCTTGATAGAGGTCAACGGCGATGCACCGGTACCACCATCGTGACCGGCAATCACAATGTGATCCGCTTTGGCCTTGGTGACCCCTGCGGCGATGGTGCCAACCCCCATTTCCGAGACCAGTTTGACACTGATGCGGGCGTGGCGATTGGCGTTTTTTAGATCGTGGATCAGCTGCGCCATATCCTCGATAGAGTAGATATCGTGGTGCGGCGGTGGGCTGATCAGGCCCACCCCCGGTGTGGAATAACGTAACCGGGCAATGGTTTCATCGACCTTGCCGCCCGGTAATTCTCCGCCCTCTCCAGGTTTTGCGCCCTGGGCGATCTTGATCTGGATTTCGTCGGCGTTGGCCAGGTAGTTTGCGGTCACGCCGAAACGACCCGAAGCCACCTGCTTGATAGACGAGCGCTTGGAATCGCCGTTGGGCAGGGGCTGGAAGCGCTCCTCGTCTTCACCGCCTTCGCCGGTATTGGATTTGCCGCCGATGCGGTTCATGGCCACGGCCAGTGACTCGTGAGCTTCCGCTGAGATGGAGCCGAAACTCATGGCGCCGGTGCAGAAACGTTTGACGATTTCGCTGGCGGAATCGACCTCGTCGATAGCGATAGGGCCACCGTTCACGCCCCTTTTGAAACGCATCAAACCGCGCAGGGTGGAGCCACGGGTGGCTTCCTCGTCAGAGGCTTTGACAAAGCGGGCGTAGGCATCGCGGCTGTTGGTGCGTGCCGCTTCCTGAAGCGTGGAGATGGTCTGCGGATTCCACATATGACGCTCGCCGCGGTCGCGCCAGTGTATTTCGCCGGGATTTTCCAGTACCGGAATACGCGTCGTATCTCGGGTGGGGAAGGCCGTTTCGTGGCGGCGCAGGGATTCTTCCGCCAGCACATCAAAGCCCACGCCCTGAACCCGACTCGGGGTGCCGTCAAAGCAACGCGCGATGACCTCGTCAGCGATACCGACGGCTTCAAATATTTGCGCGCCCTTGTAGGACTGCAGAGTGGAGATGCCCATCTTGGCCATCACCTTGAGCATGCCCTTGGCTACGCCCTTGCGGTAGGCGGCAACAATCTTGTTGTCCTCATCGTACTTATCTCCCGGCAGCAGGCCTTCGCGCTGCGCCTGCCACAGCGACTCAAATGCCAGGTAGGGGTTGATGGCGTCCACGCCAAAACCAATCAGCATGCAGTGGTGATGAACCTCCCGGGCCTCGCCGGTTTCCACCACGATGCCGGTGCGGGTGCGCTCGGAGGTTTTGACCAGGTGCTGGTGTACGGCGCCTGCCGCCAGCAGTGTGCTCACGGGAACCCGCTCTGCGCTAACGGCGCGGTCGGACAGGATAATCAAGCTGTAGCCGTCGGCGATAGCCTGACTGGATTCCTCGCAAATTCGGGCCAATGCTGCTTCCAGGCCCGCTACACCTTCTGCCTTCGGGTAGGTGATATCGATGACCCTGGTGCGCCAGCCCTTGTATGCCATGTGCCGTAGCGCTGCCATTTCCTCGGTGCTGAGAATGGGATGGGGAATACGCAGGCGGTGGGCCTGTTTCTCGTTCACCTCCAGCAGGTTGCCCTCCGGTCCGGTGT
>JAPUKZ010000321.1 GCA_027295405.1 Gammaproteobacteria bacterium | reverse complement strand
GTTCGGCAAGGTCCTCAGGTTTCAGCTTGTAGAACCAACCCTCGTGGTAGGGATCAGAATTCACGGTTTCGGGACTGTCTTCGAGCAGTTCGTTTACCGCAATGACTTCACCACCGAGGGGGGCATAAACGTCCGACGCCGCCTTGACCGACTCCACCACGCCCGCTTCATCGCTGGCCGCCAACTGGCTCCCCAGATCCGGCAACTCCACGAAAACGACATCGCCCAATGTTTCCTGTGCATGGTCACTGATGCCTACCGTTACCGTCCCGTCTTCTTCCAGGCGGGCCCATTCGTGACTGGCGGCATACTTAAGTTCAACCGGTGTGTGACTCATCGCTTAGTTCCTCGTGTCGGAAGAGGGGGAAACACAGGCGCACAATTCTACCCTGCCAAGGTTGAAAAACAATGCCATGGGCAATCGCTAGCGAATCCCCATGGCATGGCGCATCAAGCGGCGTTTCAGTGGGAGGGCTCGCCCCACCAGGTTCATGCCGGTATTGCGAAGCCAGCGCAGGGGCAGTTGTTGCTGCGTGAACAGGCGCTTTAAGCCATCCATCGCCGCCATCATCAACAGATTCTCACCCTTGCGCCGACGCTGGTAGCGTTGCAACACCTCCAGCGCACCGGGATCAGCGCCGCGCTGCAAGGCCAGATCGATCTCGTCGGCCAGCACAGCCACATCCTGCAAACCCAGATTGATACCCTGGCCGGCCAGCGGGTGAAGGGTATGGGCTGCGTCACCCACCAGCGCAATACCGGGCTGCACATAATCTACCGCATGGCGCTGCCGTAAGGGAAAGCCAACTCGCGGGGAAACGGCCAGCAAGCGCCCCAGTCGATGTTCAAAGGCCAGAGCCAGCCGCGCCGCAAATTCTTTCTCATCCAGTCCCAGCAGGCGCTCTGTCAACTCGTTTTCCACTGACCAGACGATAGAGCAAAAATGGCGCCCCTCTACGCTGGGCAGGGGAAGGAAAGCGAGCGGTCCGCTGCTGAGGAAACACTGGTAAGCGGTTGCTCGGTGGGGCTGCTCGGTTTCCGCGGTACACACCAGGGCATGGTGTCCGTAATCCCACTCCCGGGTCCGAAATCCAGCCAGCTTGCGCAAATGAGACAGTGCGCCGTCGGCCCCGACCAGCAGTGAGCAACTCAGTTGACTGCCGTCCTCGAGTTCAATACGGGGCTGCTGCGCTCCCCCGGGCGCGAGTGACTGCACCCGTGCAGGATTGTGCAAGCGTATCTCAGCTGCAGATTCCACCCGGGCCAGCAGCGCCGCGGTCAGTACCCGATTTTCCACAATGTGGCCCAATACCGGGGTGTCCAGTTCCGCCGCGTGAAACTCGATAGCGCCGGTGCCCTCTGCATCCCAGACCTGCATATGTTGGTAGGGACAGGCGCGGCTCGCCACAATTGACGGCCATACCTGCAAGTTTTCCAGCATTCTCTGCGACGCAGGTGTGAGCGCGCTGACCCGCCGATCGAAGGACTCCACACCCTTAAACTGCGCATCCCAGGCGACTGGCAGAGGGTTGGCTTCAACCAGTGCAACGCGTAAACCATTCCCCAACAAGGATGCGGCCAATGCGGTACCCGCAATTCCCGCCCCGACAATCACCACATCGTAATCAGGAGCGAACATTGCGATACTCCGCGCTCGCCGCTATGCCGGCAGTCTGCTGCACAAACTCCCACTTCAATTTGGGGCTGAGATCAAGGGCGAACAAGCCAAAATCCCTGAGCAGGCTCAGGGCCGGGTCGCGATGCATGAAAAGACCCGGCAGGCGGTCGCTGAAAGCAACTGTACGCTCCTGGTCGGTGCGCTGGCCATCGCTGTAACGGCGCAGGCAATCCAGTTCGAAGAAGTCTTCTCCCGCGGCGTTGGCGCTGGCAAGCACCGCGGCAAGCCTCGCTACATCCCGCAGCGCCAGATTGAAACCCTGCCCAGCCACCGGATGCAGGGCGTGGGCGGCATTGCCGATGACTACCACCCGCCTGCGTACCTGCTCCTGGGCCCTGATCAGACTCAAGGGATAAATGTGTCGCTCACCGACCTTTTGCATACGTCCCAGCCGATAGCCGAAACGCTGTTGCAGGCGTCTCAGAAATTCAGGCTGCGAACAAACCTGTAATTGCTGTGCCTCGGCTTCCGAAAGCGTCCACACCAGGGCGCTGCGCCTGCTGTTAGCGCCCACCGTTGCTGACGAGCCAGTGTTAACAGCAGAGCCCTCAGCCAACAAAGAGCCCTCAGCCAACAAAGAGCCCTCAGCCAACAAAGAGCCCCCAGCTGAAAAAGAGCTTTCAGCGGGCAGAGGCAGGCAGGCGAGGGGACCATGTTCTGTAAAACGTTCATAGGCACGTCCGTGATGGGGCAGGGCGTGGCCAATATTCGCGACCAGGGCATGTTGCCGGTAAGGTCGTTCCCGGACCGCTATGCCAAGGGCCTGGCGCAGGGCAGAATCCGCACCATCCGCCACCACCAGCAACTCACAGCGGACGCTGCCGCCCTCGGCAAAGTTCAGCTCCATACCCCCCGGGCCCGGCTCGACCCCAACCACCCGCGCCGGGCTGAGCAGTTGCACCTGTCCCTGTTGGTGCAGACACTGGATCAATACATTGCCCAACCAGGCATTCTCAATGACGAAACCCAGTCCCGGCCACCCATAATCTGCCGCCTGCAGCAAGGTGCTCCCAAACCGGCCTTTTTCAGATACGTGAATACTTGCTATCGCGCAAGTCCGCTGTTCAAGCTGCTGCCAGATGCCCAGCTGCTGGTAAATAAGGTAGCTGCTGTAGGACAGGGCGGTGGAACGGGCATCAAAGGAGGGGCTGTAAGCAGCACTGAAGTCAGGGGTTTGCGCCGGCAGGGAAAACGACTCCAGCAGCAGGATGCGACCATCTCCCGGCAGCGACTGGGCCAGTGCGAGCGCCAGACTCACCCCCACCATGCCGCCGCCGACGATGGCTATATCGTATTCATTCCCGGATTGCATCAGCCCTCGGTACCTGCTCGCTCGGCATTGTCCAGATACAAATTAAGCGTAGCAAAACGCAGGTATTCAGTGATGTCAAAATAGCTGTGTTCCGCCTCTTCTTCATCGCCCTCATCGTCATACCCCGCTTCGGCGATGGCGGCGATATCCTTGAGAATTTCCGCCACCTCCTCGCCTAGACTGGAGCCCTCCGGCTCCGCCAGCGCCAGTGCATAGGCGGCCGTGAAGCCCTGACACCAATCCGTCAAAGCCTGCACCCGCAACCCGATTTCGGTCTCATCGTCAGGCAGGAACAGATGAAATTCAAAGGCTTCATCAGCCATCGCCCGCTCACTGGCCGCAATCAGGTGCAGGCTGGATTCGGCCAATTCACCACGAATATCGATCTCCAGCGCCTGACTGACCGCCGCCAGGCAATAGTCTACCTCCCGCTCAGCGCAACCCACCAGAACAGCGCAAATACCACCGTGTAAAAGCGCCGGAGACGCCAGCAAGCCCTGCTCCAACAACTGATTGGCGTAGTCATCAAAATCCAGAGGCTGGTCATTCATCATGTAGTCTTCAGGCATATTACTTCCCCCTGTCAGCTGAGAACTCGGGTGCAGGCCTCGCCCAAACTTGCACTTAATTATGGGAATGTTTTGTAGGTTATTGATATTAATAAAATTGTTGCCGTTGACCTGCCGCTGCTTCAGCATTATAGTAGAGCCATCAGAATAAGTAATAAGTACTGTCCAATGCCAGATTCACCACTCAAGGCACTAGAGCAGAAGATCGACGACCTGATCAACCTCTGCGCAGACCTGAACAGTGAAAACGCCGCCCTAAAAG
>JAPUKZ010000320.1 GCA_027295405.1 Gammaproteobacteria bacterium | reverse complement strand
GAGTTGGGTATCTTCACCTTCAACACCCTCTACCTGACTGACCTGGTACAGATGGAGATCGGCCTGCGCTGGTCCAGCTTTGATCGCTCCCGTCGCGCCGATATCTTCTTCGGCGACCTGACCTATCTGCCGCCTGCCCTGCAGGCCATTGAAGATGCCACCGGCGCTATCAGCGGCGGTATTGCGGCCAACGTCCCCATTGTCGGCATCAGTGACCAAAATACCGCAGCCGATGATGACGCTATCACCGGCTCCCTGAAATTCCGTTACGAGTGGACCGACGAAACTTCCCTGTACGTGTCCTACAACCGCGGCTACCGCCCCGGCGGTATCTCCATCGTTCCCAGCCCGAACATCCAGTTCCTGCCCAACGGCGAGGACGACCTGCTGTACGATGAGGAGGAGAGCGATTCTGTCGAACTCGGCTTCAAGAGCCGCCTGCTGGACGGTCGCGCCACCCTCAATGGCGCCCTCTACTTCCAGCAATTTGATGGCTACTTCGGCTTCAAGCGCGGGTTACAGGTACTGGACGATACCGGCGAACCGGTGGATCTCCCCGGCGGCATGGTCTACAACGGCGACGCCAACATCTGGGGGATCGAGTTCGAAGGCCAGGTACTGCTGAGCGAGTCCTGGAGCGCGGGCGGCTCTTTCGCCTACAACAAAGGTGAGTGGGATGGTGCCACCGCACCCTGTAACGAGCGCGAGCCTGGCGAGGCTCTCGGGTCCTGCGATATCGACGGCGAAGCCCTGGGTGGCGAACCGGAGTGGTCTGCCTCACTGAATTCCGAGTACTTCGTGCCCTTCGAAAACATGGAGTGGTATGTTCGCGGCCTCTACAAGTTCACTGGTGAGCGCGACAACACCAACGCCTCCGCGGGCATCGGCTCGGTAACCGATGAGTTTGATGAGCACCACGTGTTCAACCTCTACACCGGCCTGCGCAGCACCAACCACACCTGGGACGTCTCCGTCTGGGCCAAGAACCTGTTCGACGAGGAAGCGGTTACCTTCCAACAGGGCTCTGACCAGTACGACATCGCCTTCAGCGGCGGCTCCTACACCCAGGTCAACGTCCTCCCCGAACGCACCATCGGTGTCACCGCGCGCTACAACTTCTAGCCCGCAAAAGTTATCCACAAAACCCCAAGTGGCCCCGGCCCCCTTTGGGTTTTGGGGATAAGTCGGGTGGCCACGCCGCTCTGTACTGCGCGTTGTTAGTAGTGCCAAACTGAGAGCAATTCACGCTACGCCTCAGCAGCCTATTTCACAGTAACAATACGCAGCATATTGGTTCTGCCGGGCTCACCCAGGGGCAGCCCGGCGCTGACCGTCAAATAATCACCCCTGCTGGCGAGGCCCATAGCTTGGGCAATAGCTGCGGCCTGGGATACCAGTGCGTCGACCGAGGTCTGGTCGTCATAGGCATCAACCAACACACAGCACACCCCCCACACGAGAGTCAGCTTGCGGGCGATGGTGATTGAGGGCGTCAGGCTGAGGATCGGCGAATTCGGCCGCTCCCGCGCCACCCTGAAACTGGTAAACCCGGAGGAGGTGTAGTTAACCGTGGCCGCAGAAGCAATAACCCGCGTAATTTCACGCAGCGCCGCACAAATAGCATCCGCCGGCGTGCCCTCATGACTGGGTCTCGCGGAATCCAGCAAGGTCTTGTACAGCGGATCTCTTTCCACCTCATCGATGATTCGCGCCATCATCGCCACAGATTCCACCGGAAATTGACCGGCGGCAGTTTCCGCTGACAGCATCACTGCGTCCGCACCCTCATACACGGCGTTGGCAACGTCACTCGCTTCCGCTCGTGTCGGCACCGGCGCGCTGACCATCGAGTCCATCATGTGGGTGGCAATGACCACCGGCTTGCCCCGCCCGCGGCACTGTTGTACCAGCGTTTTCTGAACGCCGGGTATTTTTTCAGGCGGCAGTTCCACCCCAAGATCACCCCGGGCTACCATGATGCCATCGACCAGATCCAGAATTTCCTCCATGCGTTGCAGCGCGGAAGGCTTTTCGATCTTGGCCATGATAGCAACCTCATCACCGACAACCGCGCGCAGTTCCGCGATGTCTTCCGGTCGCTGCACAAAGGACAGAGCCACCCAGTCAACTTCAAAGGCTTGCAGTGCGTACTCGATATCCCGGCGATCCTTGTCCGTCATCGAGGCTATGGGTAATTCTATATCGGGTATGTTGATGCCTTTGCGGCTGGATAAGCGGTGACCGGCGATCACGGTTACCAGCGCCTCCTTGCCGTCGCACGCCTCCACTTCCAACCGGACCCGTCCGTCATCCACCAGCAGCGTACTGCCGGCCTTCAGGACCGCCAGAATTTCCGGATGCGGAAGCGGGATAAGGGAAGCTTCGCCCGCTGCCTCCGATTCCAGACCCAGGCGCAGTTTTTGCCCCGGGGAAATCGCCATCTCTTCGCCGGGAACGACTCCCAGTCGCAACTTGGGACCCTGCAAATCAACCAGTACCCCGACCGGATTACCCGTTCGCGCCTCCACTTCACGAATCGCGCGGTAGCGTGCCTCATGTTCCGCATGGCTGCCGTGACTGAAGTTCATGCGAAAGACGTTGACGCCCGCATCCACCAGT
Organism: Gammaproteobacteria bacterium; assembly: GCA_027295405.1. Lineage (GTDB taxonomy): Bacteria > Pseudomonadota > Gammaproteobacteria > Pseudomonadales > Halieaceae > JAPUKZ01. The sequence goes on along the minus strand of JAPUKZ010000320.1, from coordinate 1,912 downwards.
CTCGCCAGGATTGCAACATCACTGCAACTGGGACCCACGGTCGCTATTATTTTCACTTTGCGTGTGCAATTCATAGGACTTCTCTCACTCTGGATCATTCGGCGCGGCCACATAAATGGCCCGCAGGTCGTTAACGTTGGTATGGGTCGGCCCCGTTACCACCAGATCGCCGATGGCATCAAAGAAGGTCCAGGCATCATTGTTCTCAAGGTACCCGGCGGGATCAAGGCCCCGTTCCCGGGCCCGCGCCAAACTGGTTTCATCGATGATGCAACCGGCGTTATCTTCGCTGCCGTCAATGCCGTCGGTATCACAGGCCAGGGCGGTTATTCCACTTTCACCAGCCAGCGCCAGCGCCATGGCCAGGTTGAACTCCGTGTTAGGCCCGCCCTTGCCATTACCCTTGATCGAGACAGTTGTCTCTCCCCCTGACAAGATGACACAGGGCGGCGCGATGGGCTGGTTGTGAAATTTGGCTTGCCTGGCGATGGCCGCAAACGCCTTGCCAATCTCCCGGGCTTCACCTTCAATGCAGTCTGACAGAATCAGCGCCGGCACCGCTTCGCTTCGCGCTTGCGCGGCCGCGGCCTGCAAGGATATCTGCGGCGCCGCAACCAGTTGTAGTTCGTCACCTTCAAACCGCGGGTCAGCGGGGCCCGGGGTTTCCGCCTGCTCGCTGAGAAGAAACTGGCGAATGCTGTCCGCGACTGTCAACTGATAGCGATCAATAATGGCGCGCGCCTGTGCTGCCGTACTCGGGTCCGGCAGGGTGGGGCCGGATGCGATGACCTGTGGATCGTCCCCCGGCACATCGGATATAAGCAAGGAAACCACTTTAGCCGGGTGGCAGGCGGCAGCGAGCCGGCCGCCCTTGATAGCCGAGATGTGCTTTCGCAGCGTATTTATTTCCGTGATGCTGGCGCCGCACTCCAGCAATTGACGGTTGAGTTCCTGCTTCTCGGCCAGCTCGATGTCTCCACCCGGCAGCGAAAGCAAGGCGGAACCACCGCCGGAGATTAAAGCCAGAACCAGATCGTCTGCATTCAAATCCCGGCACAGGTCCAGCATCCGCCGGGCGGCCTGCTGGCCGGCCAGGTCCGGCACCGGATGTGCGGCTTCCACCACTTCTATACGGCCGCAATCCATACCCTGGCCGTAGCGGGTAACAACCAGCCCGGACATGTCCTGTGGCCAGGTCGCGTCAACCACCCTGGCCATGGCTGAAGCCGCCTTGCCGGCACCGAGCACCAGGGTGCGACCGGTGGGAGGCTCGGGCAGAAAGTCTGCCAGTACCCGCTCTGGCTGGGCTGCTGCAACCGCCGCCGAAAACAAACGCTCGAGAAAACCGCGGACATCCTGCATGCGTCCTCCACCTTAGTCGCTGACTGGCCGCAGCCACGCTACCAGTTCTGAAAAATGCTATCGAAGCCTTCTCGTCCCTCTGGTTCTTGCTCAATATACTAGGGTAGCGCTGATCAATGCCATCGCATTTTTGGCCTTCAGGACGATCCAGGAAAAGTCAGGCTCATGGATTTTGAAAAAACCTACATTGACGCCCAGCAATTACTGGATGACTCCTATGCGTTGGGGCTGAAAATCCTGAAAAGCGACTTCCTGCCCGATTACATCGTCGGCGTCTGGCGTGGCGGCGCGTTCGGCCACGGCCTGCACAGTCTGGTCATAAATGGAGCGATGCACATAGAGACCCTTCCCTGAAGGCGTGATGCGCCGCCGTGACCGCAGCATCAATCTCCGCAGCGCTGCCGCTGGTTACCTGGGCCAGTTCGGCTCCCGTGCCCGGTTCCAGCACCGGCATCTTTTCCCCGCCCGCAACAAACTCACCGCTGACGTAGTGGCGCTTTTCCGCCTGCAAAAAAGCCCTGGCTCGGTCAGTGATGCCGTGCTTTTCGAT
>JAPUKZ010000032.1 GCA_027295405.1 Gammaproteobacteria bacterium | reverse complement strand
GGAGGGCTATATGTGGACGGAAAACGCCAAGACTCGCGTATCCACCGGCGACATCATCTTCCTGCCACGCAAGCAAGTGCACTCCCTGCAGTGCACAGACCCCAAGGGCATGTACCTGTCCGGTATTATCTACCCGGGTGATAACCCCTCCGTAAACTACTATTAATGGCGGCGGGGCTTACCCGGCCAACGCATCCCAGACTGCCCCGACAAGAATCACGCCGAAAAAGAGAGACACAAAAACAGTACTGCCCCGCTCGATACCCTTATTGACTCCCCCAGGACTCAGGCATTGAAAGCACATGCCTTGTATCCCATAATCCCGATTAGCTATTAGGGCGATAACCCTAATAGTCTCCTTAGCCTTCCGTTCGATACTTGAACTGACCAGATAATTATTTTTGCAATTATTTCGATGGCGACCAGAGAAACCCAGGCTTTAATCATTGAGAGCGCCGTGAACCTGTTTAATCAGCATGGTACCGCTCGAGTCTCCACCAACCGAATTGCGCAAGCCTGCGGGATCAGCAAGGGAAATCTCCATTACCACTTTAGAAACAAGGAATCCATTGTTCAGTCCATCTACGACCAGATGATCATGGAAGTGAGGCGCAATTGGCGAGATGATCACCTCGATCCAACCATCCAACACATGGCGGAAATGTACGAAAGGCAATTGATGCTGATCTGGAATTACCGGTTCTTCTACCGGGAATTGGTGGCATTACTCCGGCACGACAGCCAGCTAAAAGCAACCTTCAGTGAGTACCGCAACAGCAGAACAGCAGAAATTGTGCGTTTTTTTAAAGCGCTGATTACTGCGGGAGTAATGAGACAGCCCGAAGGAGCACAGTCTCTTGAGTCTCTCGTGCGGATTAGCTGGATATTGTCAGATAACTGGATCAATTACATCGAGGTAGATGGCCATGAAATCAGCCCGCAAACCATCCGCGAAGGGTATGCTCTGGTGATCGAATTGTTCAGGCCCTATTTAACCGAAGCGGCATTGCTGGAAATTCAACATTATCCCCTGCAGGCCGGTTCACCATCTCTAAAAGCTGCGTCGGAACAACCAGGCCGCAAGTGCTGAGAAAGGCAGTATGGCCGGCCTTGTTATGAAACACAGGGGCTACAACTAACACAACTTTTTAAACATTCTGATTTGTGACTCTATCCCATAGACCTGCTGCTTTTCCGCAAATTTTTTGTAGCCCAACTTTTTGTAGAACTCTACACCCTGTTTATTTGTTTCTCTAGCTTGAACATAAATCTTTCGGATCCCTGCATTCAATGCCACTGCCTCAAGCCAGACAACCAATTTTTGAGCAACGCCTTTACCTTGAAATTCAGTTTTTACCGCTAGCAAGTCTAGATTTGAACTGTCTTCGTAGTAAGTCATTACTCCGAAGCCTGCCAGTAAGCTTTTTGTTCTTGCAACGGCTACGTTCTTTGATTCGTGATTGATTAGCCTTTTAATTCGACCTTCTGTGTAACGCCACTTTAAGCCATACTCTATAAGTTCTCTCGACAACAGCGATATCTCTTTTGCGTCGACTTTTGTCGCCAATGATATGGCTACTTCTTCCATTGAGATAGTGCTGCACAACGCCGCAATTTGCAGTGACCGTTAGCGAGTCCGGCCACGTTAGTGGCGAACAACATTGCCTTGTCAGGCGCTTTGCTGATGTCTTTAATTATATGCATCCATCCACCAACACTAGCTTACTAGTCGTAGTCCTATGCCGTATTGCAAAGAGAGACTGAGCCTCAGGATCTTGCAGAAAACTTTGAGCATTAGCTCTTGTAGGAAACTCAATCACTACCATTCTCTCAGGTTTTCAATCTCCTTCAATGACTGTTGGTTCTTATCCTCGAACAATATACCTTCCTAGATGTTTCTCAATAAATTGGGGTATTTCTCGAATGTACTCACTAAATTCTTCGAAATCATGGATGGCAAAATCTAAAACAAGATACGCACTCATATAGTAATAGCCTTGATTTTGACGGCCTCCTAACGCCTGGCGAAGCGGCGACCAAACCAGAGCGAAGCGGCGGTTTGGATGTCCGATTGCCGCCACCTGTTAGGGGGCGTAACTTTAATGGCAGGAGGCGTCATCGGTCAGGTCCCACATTGTTCCTTCCCAGTTTCGTATATATCCATTGTCCCCACATCTGGGGCAATGCCAGCATATTTCTCCTGTTTCCGGATTAATCCACGATTCGATTAAACCACCGCAAGGTCGCCGTCCCGGCCTGCGCCGACAGAGTACTTTCTCGAACCCATCAATATTGGCAAGCTCGGAACTCAACTCAGTAACTATAGCCGCGATATGCTCAGCTAGCTTTCGAGCTGGCCCAGATGGTGGGGCAATCGAGCCGTTTTCGTTTAGAAAATGTGTAAGATCAGTGACCCAGGTATCAGGCATGGTTCTGTAACTCGGTGAGCTCCCTAACAGTAAGTAGACGTCTAACTGACGTGACATTACACGTCGCTGTGACAGGTATCTTGTCAACCCGCATGCGAACAACGAGCTTCCAGCATTATTGCTACTAGTCTAACCCAGAACCATCCGGCCTTCCGCCCCGCCTGGAGGTGCAACAACGCATTGAAATGCCCGATGCCAAGGAGATTGTACTGGGTTCCGAGGGATCCGACGGCTACAAGATCGAACTGGTACAGCGCCACGAGGAGGCTTGAGCTGGCGCCCGAGGTTAAGGCTTGAGAAGTACATCGCCAATCGCCAGGAATAGGTAAACAGGACATGGGCAGCTGCGCCGCTCACTCACGGTGGCTGCCCCGGGGGCTTACCAACTACTTATACCCTCACGTGGAATGCTTCCATGCCGTAGCCCAAAAACTACCTCTGGCGGGTTTCCGGCGCTATGCTTGAGCGGCGAACCATCTCACCCCGGGAGTCAAACCGATGAAGAATCTGGAAGATAACGTAATTCTGGTGTGCGGCGGCGCTACCGGTATTGGCGCGGCAACCGCCCAACGCCTGGCAGAAGAGGGTGCCCGGGTTGTAATTGGCGATCTCAATCTTGAGGCGGCGCAGTCCACCGCGCAGTCGATTGTCGAATCCGGTGCGCAGGCCATAGCCCTGCATTTCGACCAGTCCGACGAAAATTCTATCAACGCCCTGGTGCAACAGACCCTGGATCAGTGCGGCCAGCTCCATGGCGTGTTTGCCAATGCCGCCGATCTGGGCGTCGTGCTAGAGGACGGTGACATTCTGAGCAACGACTTGCGTATCTGGGAGCGTACCCTGTCGGTGAATCTGGTAGGTACCGCACAGGTTATTCGCGCAACCCTGCCACACCTGCTTGCCGCCGGGGGCGGCAGCATTGTGTGTACCTCCTCCGCCGCATCTACCGTGGGGGAACCGGAGCGTCCCGCTTACGCCGCCTCCAAAGCCGGCATCAACGCCCTCTGCCGACACGTGTGCTCACGCTGGGGTAAAAAGGGTATACGCTGCAATGCCGTTGCCCCGGGCCTTGTCTTGACACCACAGTTACAGGAAACAGCACCCGAGCAACTGCTGGAGCACGCCTTGCGCGGGGTGAAAAGTCCGCGCCTCGGTGCACCCGGGGATATTGCCGCGGTGGTTGCCTTTCTGCTTTCAGACGACGGGGCCTGGGTGAACGGCCAGACCTGGCATGTCAACGGTGGTATCTATTTCGGGCAATAACCACGGTTATGCGGCGCACCGCATAACCGTGGATTTCAGCGTTCATGGGCTTAGTCTAGACCAAAGCTCCTCCACAAAGGCAGACACGGTTGCATCATAGGTGGGCCGGTCGAAGGCTCGCAGGTTCTGGTGCGAGGCCCCTTCGAATAGAACCAGACGCTTGCGGCCGGGAAACGCAGCAAACAAGCGCCGTGTGTCTGCCTCGGTGGTGCGCCGGTCGCGGGAGCCGGACATCAGCAACACCGGCACAGTGATAAACCGTGCCCGGTTCACGGGGGCGAGTTCCTCCGCGTCAATACCGAGCCGCAGGGGCAACTGCGCCACCAGCAGCGGTGTAGCCAGTTCAGCGTAGGGGAAGCGCAGTGCGAGCCGATTGGAGGTTGCGGTGGAAATTTCAGGATAAACAGATTCGAGGATCATGCCTTCCACCTCCAGCGGTGGATCAGCAAGCAGCGCAGCGACGCCACCCAGCGAAACCCCGATGACAAAAACCGGCAAACCCGGCCAGCGCTCCCGGGCAAATCGTACCGCCGCCCGGGCATCACGGGACTCAAGATAGCCGAAGCTAATATTCTCACCCGTGCTTTCACCGTGTGCCGAAAAATCGAAGGCGAGCGCGGCCACACCCAGACTATTCATCAAGCGCACTCTCCCCAGCATGCTTTGCCGGTTGCCCCCGAGGGGGTGCATGAGTACGGCGGCGGCACGCGCTGCTGCAACAGGTGCCACCCAGGCCTTGAGCGTTGCCCCGGAGCGTGACTCAAACTGGGCTTCAACCAGACCCGCTGGCGGAGGACCAAGCACCGCTGGTGCCGGCCTGGCCAGGATGGATCCGATAAGCCATAGGGCAACACCAGCTATTACCGCAACACCGGCGCCGAGTGCCAGCAGGAGTCGCATGCCCGCCCTCTTCCTTGTCCAATTAATCCCAGTCTAGCGTGCCGAGTTGGCTTCGAGCCAGGTAAACTGTTCGCGGATACCAGAATCCGTTGATCGCTGCCGCATACAGCGCTTCCCGGGCGGCGAGTACTGCATCGAGATGCGCCACACCGAGGTGTTGGCCGCCTGGACTTGCACCTCTGAGCCCGTGCTACATCATCAACGTGCCACAGACTAACAACGACTCCGCAGGTTTACTCTGCTCCGGCTCCTGCGCATAATCGCCCACTCGGAGGAGCCAGCCATGTCTGTATTGAAATCCCTGGCAGCAAGTTTCAGTGCCATTGCCCTGTTGGCCACGCCGGCGCTGGTAGCGGCGCAACTGGAAGCCCGTAACGTCATCCTGATCATCGGTGACGGCATGGACGACCAGCAAATCACCATCGCCCGTAACTATCTAGCCGGAGCGCGCGGGCGCTTGAGCCTGGACCAGATGCCGCTGCGCGGTGTATCCCAGGTGTTAACGGTCTCGGAACATGGCACGCCGGTGTATGTGGCGGATTCCGCCAATAGCGCCACCGCCTTGGCTACGGGTCAAGTCACCAGCCGTGGTCGTATCGCCACCAGTGCGGGCGAAGACAAGCCCATCACCAGCATCATTGAAATCGCGGAAGCGGCGGGATTGAAAACCGGACTGGTGTCCACCGCCAGCGTCACCGATGCCACACCGGCGGCCTTTGTTGCCCATATCAATGCCCGTTTCTGTGAGAACCCCGAGGCCATGAAGGACGTGACATTTAGCGGTATCCGGGTTGGCGACTGCAGCCACCATCTCAAAGCCGCGGGCGGGCTCGGGTCCATTTCCGAGCAGATCGCGGTGTCCGGCGTGGATGTAGTGCTCGGTGGTGGTCTCACGCATTTCGAGGTGCCTGCCGAGAACAGTTCAGACACCGTAATACAGGTCGCAGAGGCCAACGGCTTCCACGTGGTAACCACTGCCGGCGACATGGCATCTGCCCCTAAAGACAAGAAATTGCTGGGGCTGTTTTCCCCCAACACCCTGCCGGTGCGCTGGCAGGGCGAGAACGGACGCACAGCGGAAAAACCCGAGCCCAGCTGGGCCAACCATATCACCCAATACATTGGCAGCGTGAAAATGCCAGACCCTATGGTGTGCGAGCCCAATCCCGACTACGCGGGTACGCCAAGTCTCAAGCAAATGACCGATGTGGCCCTGGACCGCCTCAGCAATGACAGGGGCTTTTTCCTGATGATCGAGTCCGCCTCCATCGACAAGCAATCCCACGAACGCAAGCCCTGTGGTTCTATCGGCGAATTGGCTCAACTCAACGAGGCAGTGGACAGCGCCCTGGCCTACGCAAAACTGTTTCCAAATACCTTGATCATAGTCACCGCAGATCACGGCCAGGCCGCCCAGTTGATTCCCGAGGAAAGCCTGTTCGCCGCCTTCGGCGTCCCGGTATTCACCCGCGGTCGCCTGGCCCGGATCAAGACCCCGGAAGGCGCCATCATGGGCGTGAACTACGCCACTAATGACTTCATCATGGAGGAACACACCGGCGTCAACGTACCGCTGTTTTCAAACGCGGTAGGTGTTGGGCTGGTGCCCAATATGTTGGTACAGCCGCAAATCTTCGAGATAACGCGAGACTACCTCGGCCTCTAAAAACCAGGGACGTAGCAAATAAAGGGGGGACGAATAAATGGGGAGCACGGTTTTCTACGAAACCCGTGCTCCCCATTCATTACTCCCACTCGCGGTCGGCTTCCTGCAGCGCTGCCTCGGTGTTCTGCCGGGATTCCTCGGCGGATTGCTTGCGCATCGTCTCCAGCCACATGATGCCCCAGACGATACAGCTCACTGCTACGACGAGGTAGATGGCTGTCAGAAACCGTTTCACCGGCAATCGTGGTGGTTATCAATAAAGTCGGCCATTCCGCCCGAGGACAGGGCCCGCACCATCTCCTTGTTGAGGAAATCGTAAGGGTGTCCGGGCTTGATGGCGCTGACTTCTTCAAGCGCCGCCAGGTGCTCCATATCCAGGGCCAGGTGCAGGCTGGCCAGATTATCCTGCAACTGGGCCAGGGTGCGGGCACCAATAATAGGAATGGTGCCGCGTTCGTGGACCCAGGCCAGGGCCACCCTGGCCGAGCTGACGCCAAGCTCATCCGCCACCTGATCAACAACCCGTGCCACCGCGAGTTTGTGCTCATTCTGTTCGTGGAAGGGCATGGTATCCAGACGCTTCATTTCATCACTACCGCGGGTATATTTACCGCTGAGTATGCCACTGGACAGCGGTGACCAGGCGGTGATGGCCATATCCAGGTCACGGCACATGGGGAAGTGCTCACGTTCTATACCGCGCTCCACCAGGCTGTATTCCAGTTGCATGGCCACGTACGGGGTCCAACCCCGCAATTCCGCCATGGTATTGGAGCGCGCGGCAACCCAGGCGGGCGCATCGGAGAGGCCAATGTAGAGAATTTTGCCGGCGCGAACGGCGTCGTCCAGGGTGCGCATCACTTCTTCGACCGGCGTGCTGAAATCCCAGACATGAACCCAATACACATCTATGTAGTCGAGCTTGAGTCGTTTCAGGCTGGCGTCCAGTGACTGCACCAGGTTCTTGCGCTGGTTGCCGGCGGCGTTGGGGTCGTTCGGCCCCGGA